>DAITPE010000388.1:0-5702 GCA_036833775.1 Pyrinomonadaceae bacterium
TGTAATGCGTTTTGAAAAGCTCGCGGACTGCGCCGAAAATTACTTCGTTGCTGCGTAAAAATTCGAGTTCCGAATTAAATTCTTCGTCGCTGATTCCGGGCAAAACCATTCCCGCGCCCGCTTCGCCCGGCGTGATCGAACTTTCGACCTTATCGCGCGAAATCATCACCGACATCGACGCTTCGTATTTCGGCGTGATCAGAAAAGTGACGAACATTCCCGACGCGACGACCGCGATCAAAATTCCCAAAACGAGAAGTTTATGCGAAAAGACCGATTGAAAAATCTGAAAAATGAAACTGTTGTTTCTCATAAAAAACTAAAAATTACAAAAGCGGAATGATCGGGAAAAATGATTGAAAACCTTCGAGAGCCTTGTTGAATTTCGACAATTTCGAATCCGGCACGAAAATATAATCGCCGTCGCTGATGGCAACATCGTCGCCGCTCGAAAGCTTTTCGATCAGCTTTAAGACGTTTATTTCGCGCACTTGCCATTTGCCGTTCTGATCGACGCGCGCATACAAAACCATTCGTCGATTTGCTTCCTTCGTAAATCCGCCCGCCAGAAAGACCGCTTTGATGACCGAATTTCCGTCGCGCAGAGAATATTTGCCCGGACGATTTACTTGCCCGCCGATAAAAAAAGAAGGCGGCACGAATTCGATGATATTTACGGAAATTGCAGGATTCAAGAGAATCTCGTCGTAACCTTTTTCGATCTTTTTGCGAAGCTCGACCGCCGTCGCGCCTTCGGCTTTGATGTCTTCGATAAGCTGCAAACTGATAAAACCGTCGGGACGCACCGCGATCGAAGGCTCGTTCAATTCGGGATGATTCAAAAACCGAACACTCAATTTATCGCCCGCCTTGATCTTGTAAGTTTCGGCAGGCTTTTCAGCATTCGACGTTTGCGCCGAAACTGCAAAAGACAGAAAACAAAGTAAAAAAAGACTTTTAAGAAAACGGATTTTCATAACTTAAAAAAACACAATCAAACTTTCGATTCGTAATTTTCTAAGCATAGAAAGTGAAAATAAGCACAAAAATCCAAAAGAATTTTCCCGATCGATAGATTTTTTGGTGTTTAAGATTATGAATCGCGGAGAGATTAAGAGCTTGGTTATGCGTAGGAAAAATGAAAGCCGCAAAAAAACACAAAAAAATCAGAATTTATTTTTTGATATTTTTGCGCTTTTTTGCGGCTATTAATTTACTATAAAATGTGAAATTTTTTGCGGCTCGCGTTAAAATTCAGTAAACGCCTTTCGATCGGTCCCAGCTTTTCTGCAATTTTCTGATGACAACGATCTGTCCGCCGTGATGCGAATTGTGCTGAATCAAGTTTGAAAGTAAAACTTCCCAAGTCGTTTCGCTCGATGCAGAAACTTTTTCGTCAAATTTCGCTTCGTCGGCAATTTCGAGCAATCCGCGCCAATCTTCCATAATTGCTTCAAATCTTGCGATTTCCGCCTGCCAAACTTCGTCGGAAATATCTTCCGCCGCTTCAAAGGTCGCATCGTTGTCGGCTTTCGGATAAACATAATCGATGCCCTTGAATCTTTCGAGATAAGCAAAATTGTAATAATTCAAATGCGCGAGAATCTGCCAAATCGAATTGTCGAGGTTTTCAGGTTTCCAAGCCGCTTCTTCCGCCGTGAGATTTTGCAGCGTATTTTTCAATGCGACAAACCAACCGTTTTGGTCGTAGGAAATGTTAAATTGTTTCAGAAAAAGTTCTTTTATGTCCATAACATGGATTATTGTGTCTGCTGTAATTTTTTTCCGACAAAATCTTGTCCGTTTTGCCGAAAAATGAGTGATCTTATTTTTCCTTTTGAGTTTTTAACAAAAATAATTCGCCAATCTTGCCCTTTGGCGAAAAAAGTGGTTTCATTCTCGGGAAATATTTCTTCTTTGGGTTGATTTTCGGGCTTTACGAATAATCGTTTGCCTTCGCGGATAATCGTATCCGTTTCACCGGGAGCATATTGATATTTCCCGACGTAATTATCGTAAATTTTCGAATCGATTTCAGCGATCGGCGGGTCTTGCAGAATGAGTCTGTCGCAGCCCGCCAGCAATTTCCAACCATCGGCACGATGCCCGAAAGTTTCGGTGCGCCACATTTCGACCTTTGTTTGCTGATCGCCGAGTTTGCTGTATTCGGTCGTTCGATAATAGGCGATCGCCGTTTCGCCGTAAAATTTGACCTTTAAATCCTGAATCTCTCCGTACCAATTTTCTAAGCTCTTCGGTCGTGCGGAAATTTCCAATTGAATTGCCTTTTTTGTCGATCCGGCGCAAAAGCATTCATCCGCCACAAAATTTCCCCATTTTTCCGCATTTCTCTGAGCATAAAAATCCAACCGCGAACGAATCGTGCTTGCAATTTCCTTTACTTCCTCAGCTTCCTTATTTGTCGAAACCTGCGCCGCTGTTCCAACAGTCAAAACCAATAAAACCAACACTGCATTCTTAATCGCAAACATATTCACTTACCGTTTCTTTTCTACAGAAGTTGTTCGATCTCTTCAAAATATTTTCAACCGAGAAAAACCGTAATCGTAAATTGTTTGAGAAAAGCTATTTTCGTTTCATCAAATCGATTTTTTCAATTAAACCTTGCTGAAAAAGGCAGATTTCATTTCAAAAAATCTGCCTTAGCTTTGTTAAAAATATGTAATCGTTCGATATGTGACAGACGCACGTTTGTAAGTAGTTGCGCCGTTTTCGGAAACTTCGATTAACATAAATCGCTTGAGCCAGTTTCCTTTATCGTCATATTCATATTCATAGCGATACTTTCTGTCGCCGTAATATTTATAATTTTTTAACCCATAGTTTATTTCCTCGATCTCATCGCCGTTTTTGTTTAATGTAATCAAATACTTTTGATTAAGTTCGCCTTCTTGAGTATAAACCAGCCTTTCTATTTGATTTTCGGAATAATTGTAAACATAGCGCATACCTTTTTTGCCGTTATTGTAAAACAATTGTTTTTCGATCATTTTTCCGTCTTTATACTTGTATTCAAAGCCGTATTCATAATTAGGATTAGCTTTTTGAGGCGGTTCTTCAGTTTTCGATTTCGGAGCCGGAGCAGCCGGTGGCGGATTATATTCGTAGCTGGTCATTTTACTGTTTGAAACCCGTTTGCCGTCCAAATAACCGTATGCAGTTATCTGAAACGGATTTCCCTGCCAATCATAAGCCTCACGCTCGACATAATTTCCCTTTTCATTAAAATATGTCACGGAAGACATTTTTCTGCCATTAGAACTCTCGCCTTCCGACAAATCTTCAGATTCTTGGACAATCTTCCTAACCTTTCCTTTTAAGTTTTCGTCTTGAGCATCGCTTTTTTCTTTTGCCGCAACAGGTTCTTGCGGCAAAGGCGGCGGCTTCATCTCCTCGAATTTCTTCTTGAGTATCGCATCGATATCAGATTGCGAAATTATCTTAAAAGTATCCAATGCGTTTATAAAAAAAGGAAGATTTTCGGTATTTTGGTAAAGCACAAAAATCTTATACAAGCGGTTTTTCACAACGAAAAGCCTTGAAAGTCCATAGCTGTTGTTTTTTAAATCATAGGTTGTTTGAATAACGGGCATGGCGCCTGATTTGAAAGATTTTTCATCAATTACTTTCGACTGTGAAAACCAAGCTAAAACGGTTTCCTTTTCTTTCGTGGAAATATCTTTTAATTCCGTTTCGGTTCCTTTCAAATCCGTTTCGGGATAATCGATGAAGCTTAAAACCGCATCGCCTTCCTGAAACTTCCAAGTAAACTGCATTCCCGAACCTTGAAAGCCCAATTGTTTCGGATTTAGCCCGGCAAATCCTTGAATTTGTTTATTAAAAGAAATTGAAAAACGACCGTCCAACGAAGTAAAAGGTTGTTTCGAGGGTAAATCTTTAACCGAATCCCAAAAAGGCTTTTTAGGTGTCTCGCCGTTTTTTGGAGCCGCCGCAGGTGGAGGCGGCGGCTGTGAAAAAGCTATAGATGTAAACAAAACAATATAAAAAACTGAGATTATTTTTAGCATAATTTCTTCGCTTTCTTGATAACATTTTCGACCGTAAAACCGTAATCGCGGAAAACGTCTTCGGCGGGTGCGCTTGCGCCGAATTTATCGACTGTTAAAGTATCGCCTTCGAGTCCGACGTATTTTGCCCAGCCTAATGAAACTCCGGCTTCGATTGCCAGACGTGCTTTCACGTTTGAGGGCAGGACGGATTCTTTGTATTTGTCCGATTGTTCGTCAAAAAATTCCCAGCAAGGCATCGAAACGACGCGCGTCGGCGTGCCCGAAGCGTTGAGTTTTTCGCGGGCTTCCATTGCCAGACCGACTTCCGAACCGGTTGCGATAATTATTAATTTCGGTTCGGTTTGCTCGCCTTTTTTCGTCTCGGCTTCGGCTAAAACATACGCGCCTTTGTGCAAACCTTTTGCGTCCGAATATTTTTTGCGGTCGATGACGGCGACTTTTTGACGCGAAAAAGCAAACGCGGTCGGCGCAAAATCGCGTTTCAAAGCGGCGCGCCAGGCTTCGCGTGTTTCGTGTGCGTCACACGGACGAATGACGGCAAGATTCGGAATCGCCCGAAGCGCGGCAAGATGTTCGACGGATTGATGCGTCGGACCGTCTTCGCCGAGTCCGATCGAATCGTGCGTGAAAACGAACAAAACCTGTATGTGCGAAAGCGCGGCAAGGCGAATCGTCGGACGCATATAATCGGAAAACGTCTGAAAAGTTCCGCCGTATGGAATCACGCTGCCATACAAAGCCATTCCGTTCATCGCCGCGCCCATCGCGTGTTCGCGGATGCCGTAATGCAGATTTCGACCTGCATATTTGCCGAATTGGAAATCGGTCGAATCCTTTATCATCGTATTGTTCGACGGTGCGAGGTCAGCCGAACCGCCGATCAATTGCGGGATTTTGTCGGCGATCGCGTTAATGATCTCGCCCGAATATGCGCGGGTCGCTTTGGCTTCAACACCGTCAAATTTCGGCAGAGCTTTTTCCCAACCGTCGGGCAATTCGCCACTTCGGGTATCTTTCAAAGTTTGCCCGAGTTCGGGAAATTCCTTTTCGTATTTTTTGACCAAAGCTTCCCAATCTTTTTCGAGCTTTGCGCCCGCTTTGACGGCTTCGCGGAAATGCGTTTGCACTTCCTTCGGAATGTAGAAAGTTTTATCTTCGGGCATTCCAAGGTTTCGTTTCGTTTCCTTGACGGCTTCTTCACCCGGCGCGTCCGAGTGCGCTTTCGACGTTCCTTGTTTCGGCATTCCGAAACCGATGATCGTTTTAACGCGAATCAGTTTCGGTTTGTCTTTGATTTTTTGCGCTTCTTTAATCGCTTTTTCGATCGCTTTTATATCGTTTCCGTCCGCAACTTCCGAAACGTGCCAGCCTGCGGCTTCAAAGCGTTTCGTCACATCTTCCGTCCAAGCGAGATCGGTCGAACCGTCGATCGTGATGCTGTTGTCGTCGTAAAGATAAATCAGATTATCGAGTTTCAAATGTCCTGCAAGTGCGGCAGATTCATAACTCACGCCTTCCATCAGATCGCCGTCCGAACAGATGCAGTAAATAAAATGATCGATGACGGGAAAACCTTTTTTATTAAACAATGCTTCGAGATGCTTTTGCGCGATTCCCATCCCGACACCGTTTGCAAAACCTTGTCCAAGC
>DAITPE010000389.1:0-5694 GCA_036833775.1 Pyrinomonadaceae bacterium
GGTCATCGGCGTTTGGCATCCGTCGCTTTTCGAGCCGATGGCGCAGGCGATCGCGTTGCTCGGAACGGAAAAAACTTGGATCGTTCACGGTTCTGACGGTTTGGACGAAATGACGCTCGCGGGCGAAACTTACGTCGCCGAAGTAACGGGACAAAAGATCACCGAATTTCGCATTGCGCCCGAAGATTTCGGTTTGCATAAAGGAAAGATCGATCATTTGCGCGTCGAAACCGCCGAAGAAAGTGCACAAATTATTAAAGAAGTTTTGAGCAGCAAACGCCGCGACGAAGCGCGGAATCTGATCGTTTTAAACTCCGCCGCCGCGCTCGTTGCAGGCGGAATTACCAACGAACCGATGCAAGCCGCACGGCTCGCCGAACAATCGATCGACAGCGGACAAGCGCAAAACAAACTCGAAAGATTGATCCAAACGACAAACAAGCGATAATTCGGTTATAATTTCAGATTCCAAATTTCAAATTCCAGATTAAAGAAACTTTTTCAATTTGGAATCTGAAATTTGGAATCTGAAATTTATGCTCGACCGTCTTTACGGGAAAATTCAGAATTTGCGGACTTCGCTTTATAACAAAGGCGTTTTTGCTTCGCATTCGCTCGGCGCGAAAACGGTGAGCATCGGAAATATCACGGTCGGCGGAACGGGGAAAACGCCGCTCGTTGCGCTTGTCGCCGAGATTTTCGCGGAAAAAGGCGAAAAGGTTTGTATTCTTTCGCGCGGTTACGGACGCAAAAATCCGAAATCGCGGGTTTTGGTTTCCGACGGCGAAAAAGTTTTGGCGGAAGCACAATTTTCAGGCGACGAACCTTTTGAGCTTGCCAATAAACTGCTCGGAAAAGCGATCGTGATCGCAGACGCAAACCGCGTTTCGGCGGCGAAATTCGCGCTTGAAAAATTCGGCATCACGGCGTTTGTTTTAGACGACGCTTTTCAACATCAAAAGGCGAAACGCGATTTAAATATCGTCTGTATCGACGCGGCAAATCCTTTTGGAAATTATAAAGTTTTACCTTTCGGAATTTTGCGCGAACCGCTCGAAAACTTAAATCGCGCCGACGCGATCGTCATCACACGCGCTAATCTATCGCACAAAATCGACGAATTAAAAGCTGAAATCGCAAAATTTACAACCGCGCCGATCTTCGTTTCAAGCAACAAATTTTCAAACATCGCCGAACTCGAAAACTTTCCTGCCAAAACCAAATCCCAAATCCCAAATCCCAAATCCCAAATCGCTTTCGCCTTTTGTGCCTTAGGAAATCCCGACAATTTTTTCGCGCAGTTGAGAAACGAAGGTTTCAATATCATTTCAACCTTAAATTTTCCCGACCATCATTTTTATACCGAAAGCGATGCCGAAGAAATCGAAAGAAATGCGAAAGAAAACGGCGCGGAAATTTTACTGACGACTGCAAAAGACGCGGTAAAACTGAACGATTTCGTTTTTTCGATGCCGTGTTTTGTGATTGAAAATGAAATTATTTTTGAAGACGAAAAGGCTTTCAAAAATCTCGTCGAAAATTTATAAATGAAATGTCGGAACGCCTGCGCCCTCGCAGGCAAACGGCGCGAAAGCGGCGTAAAAAAACAAAGCTATTCAAATCCGAGATTACCACGGTCTTGTTCGCGCTATCCGCGCTCAATGCCTGCGAGGGCGCAGGCGTTCCGACAGCATGAAAATTTTTTATTGATCTTTCTCTTCTGTTTTCTTCGGCGGTTCTCTTTTGTCGCCCCAATAATAAACTCTGATCAGCAAAATATTGGCGATCAACGCTAATATTACCAGCGCACTGAAAATAATGATCAATTTAGTAAGTGTCGTCATTGTCTTCTAAACTTTTTTCGGTGTTTCTTTATTTTCCAAAATTCCGTCCAACAAACCTTGATTTCCGCTGTGCTGCAAAATGTGTCGATAAATCACGGTTGCCAATGAAACGATCGGAATTGCGATAAAAACGCCTTTGATTCCGGCAACTTGTTCGCCTGCAAGAACCGACAAAATGATCGCCAAAGGATGCAGATGAATGCCTTCGCGGACGATGCGCGGATATGTCACGTAATCGTGAATAATGCGGAAAACCGCGAGAAAAATCCCCGTCCAAGCCGCTTGCGAACCCGATTCGAAACCTGCGACCGTCGTGGCGATGACACCGATCGCGAGCGGTCCGATGAGCGGTACGAATTCAAAAATTCCCGCTAAAATCCCGAGCAGAAGTGCGTAATTATTTCCCAACAAATAAAAGCCGATCGTGCAGACAGTTCCGATCAAAACGCAGGAAATAAGCTGTGCGCGGGCATACGCGGCGAGCGTGTTGTTGACATCCAAAATTACGAGATCGACGCGTCCGCGCCAACGTCCGGCAGGGAAAAACCGCAGCAGCGCAACGCGGAAAAGTTCGGCATCTTTGAGAAAAAAGAACGAAAGAATCGGGATCAGAATAAACCACGGCGCATATAAAACCAGATCGAGTGCAAGCACGCCGACAAATGTCGTCAAATACGTTCCCGCTTCGCTCAAATATGAATTTATTTGTTCATTTATTTGCTTTTGCGCCGCGTCCGAAATTCGCATTCTGTCCAAACGGCGGTTGAAATCCGTCAGGCTGTTTTGCAAATTCGTCGTATAAGTCGGCACATTCGTTGCAAAAGTTTTTGCTTGTTCGGCGATGCGCGGCGTGATATACGCAATGCCGACCCCCAAAACCGTGAAAACCAAAATGTATGAAATCGCAATTGCCAAAGCGCGCGGCATAAATTTGCCGAGATTTCTGGCTTTGAAAGGTTCGCGGATCAATTTGACGAGCGGATTTATCAAATATGCGAAGAAAACCGCCAGCACGAGCATAAAAAACAAGCTCGTCAATGATGAAATAACATTTTTGAAGAAATCGAAAACCGCTAAAATTATGAGCGTGATGATCACGACGCGCACGATCGATGTGAGCGACGGCGACGAAGGATCGAGCACGACGCGCCGAATCGTTTGCGCTCTTTCGCGTTTTTTTTGCGGTTGAATGGTAATTTCTTTTTCAGTCATTATTTATTCGCTTTTACGTTCGCGTTCGTATTTGTGTTCTCACTATTAACTTCCGCTAAAGGTTTTGAAAAATTTTCCATCACGAAACGATCGGTCAAAGCCTTTAAATGTTCGGGCGAAAACATATATTTCGATCCTGCGACGACCGCTTTTCCTTCTTCGCTCAAAAGAAATCGATTTGTTTCCGCCGGAGAATTATCCTTCACATATTTTTTGTCTTCAGCCGTCAAAACCGCTCCGTCTTTGCGCTTGAAAACGTAGATGAAATCAAAATCCGCAGTCCGCATCGTTTCGATGTCGCCTTCCAGAGAACTTATGGCAGGCGCAGAATTCGAAGCCGCAGGCGAAGACGCTTCGGGCTTTGAGTTCAAGATCGCCGCATTCGGCTGACAAGCGGTGAACAGGAAGAAAATGAAAAGTGGAAAATGGAAAATGGAAAATGGAAACCGAAAGACAAATAATCTTTTCAATTTAAAAACTGATGCCGCGAAAATTCCTTGAATATTTAGTTTTTTCATACTTATTAACTCAATTCTAAACTTCTAATTTTCCACTTTCCATTTTCCGTTTTCCATTTTTTACGGTTCTTCGTCTTCGTCAATATTTGCATTCGTCTTTTTCGCGTTGTCGTTTTTTTCCATCTCGTCGAGCTGTTTTTTCTCTTCGGGCGTTTCGGGCGCGTCGTTTACCGAATCTGCTGGCGGTTCGCCTTTCTGCTGACGAATCTGCAAAATTCTGGCTTCGTCGTCTTCGTAAACGATCTCGACCCAGCCGCTTTCCAACGCCTTTGCGATCATCTCGTCGTTTTCTTTCGCGTCGGCAAAAATATAATTCGCACCGAATTTTTCACGAATCACGGGCGCAGGATCGTCAACTTTTCCTGCCGTGATGTCAACCAATTGTTTATATAGATCGGGATTTTCCGAGAAAAGATAGTTCGGATCGAGTCCGAAAACGTAACTGTGTTTCGTATCGTAAAAGAAAAGTTTCGGAAAATCGTCCCAATTGCAGTTGAAAATTCGTTCTCCGGCGGGAATGTTGTCGTTGCCTTGCTCGTTCTTTCCGGTCGCCCAATTCATCGCGCGTTGATAGCGATCGTTCGCTTCGTTTCCGCCGATCGTTTCCAGCAAACCGCTTTCGTTCATTCCGAAATGATGAAGACCGGCGAGATTGTAAACAAAGAAAATAAAAAGCAAAGCACCGATCGTCCAGACCGAAGCAAGCCGGAAAACCTTCCATTTTTCGTCGGTTTCGGTCGTGTTTTCCGCGTCGAGAAACTGTTCGATGTCGCGTTTGAATTCTTCGGGAAGTTCGATGACTTCGCGCGTTTTGAACGCCTGCCAACTGAACGCCGCAAAAAGAATTGCAAACGGCGGAAAATATTCCGCAAAGCGTTTCGAGCGAAACTGCGCAGCGAGCAAAACCGTCACGAACATCAGGAAAAACGTCGCGCGTTCGGGCAGTTTGCCGTTTTTCGGCATAAACAAAATATAGCCTAAAAGCATTGCGGCAAGCGCGACGGGAAAATTCAGAATCAATTCCATTCCCGTATATGGATACCATTCGCCGCCGACCGCGACCGCAAAATCCGAACCGACCTTGAATTTCGTGTAAAAATGTTCCCAGAAAAGCAACAAATTTTGCGGAAAATAAGGATTTATCAAGTTTCCCAAAACCATTCCGCCGACCGTGTATGCAAGCGGTCGCCATTCAAAACGGCGTTCGTTCCACGCGATAATGATCGTCCAGAAAACCGCCGCAAAAAGCAGTAGCGGAAACAAACTATAAGTCCAGACGAACGCAAACATCAGCGGCGCAAGCCAGACGTATTTTCTTTCAAAAAGCAAATAAATTCCCGCGATCGTGATGATGATCGTGAGCGGCGGAGCTTTCGCCATATTCATTCGGTAATAGAAAGAATTGGCGCAGACAAGAAGTGCGATCAGCCACAAAAGCTGATATTCGACCTTATAACGATAAAGAATCCAGTAAACCGAAAAGATTGCCAGACTTGCGTATGTGACCGCCGCGACCTTTGCCGCCATCACGGGTTCAAAAAACCACAAAAACGGAATCTGCAAAAGATGAAAAAGAAAATGATGATCGGCGTAATCCTGCGGATTCAAAACGGTCAAAGGCAGCCAATCAAACGACGGCAGCCATTTTCCTTGACTGAAATTTTGCCATAAAAGCGAACTCCATTTGATGTGATAATAGCCGTCCCAATCGCCGCAGCAGATCGCCTTTGTCTGAAACTGCAAAAGCGTCATCACCAATGCGATCGCAAAAAATCCGAAGATCAAATAAACGAGCCGCGTCGCGTCGTCCGTTTCAAAATACTGCTTCCACGTCCGTTTCGGTTTGTCGGCAGTTTTTTCAGGTTCTTTCGCAGGAATTTCTTCCCTGCTTTGTTCGATAAATTCTTCCATTATTTAAGTCTTAAAATTGCGCTGAAAAAAGATAAATTCTTTCAAAAAGTATCACGAAACAGTAACAGTTTCTAGTTTCAGGTTTCTAGTTTCAAGTTTCTGAAAAACGTCGAAAATAATTTTTTTGAAAGTCGGAGCGCAGGCACCCCTGCCTGCCAGCCGTTCGAGGTTTTACGAAGAACGGCGATACGTTTAGCGAATCAAACTTT
>DAITPE010000390.1:0-5686 GCA_036833775.1 Pyrinomonadaceae bacterium
TGACCGCCGGGTTTGTTTATTCGCCATGTCGCAGTCGGATTCAGCCCGCCCGAATTGATAAATGTCTGATCGTTCGTTCCGGCAATAGTGATGAAAGTATTTAATCGAGACACTGTAGGTGCGCCGTTTGCAACTGTAATGTTGCCGTGCAATTCCCAATTTGTGCGTTGTGCTCCGGTTATGACTCCACCACTATTCAATGTTAGATCGCCAAGTATGCGAACGGTGGAATCAGTCAGATTTTGACTTGTTTGGGATTCTGAGATCAGGTTATTAATAACAAGCGGCTGTGGAATTCCGAGCAGTGCGTTATCATCGCGGCTCACGATCGTACCGCCGTTATGATTAAAAGTCCCGGATGCACCGATACTCAAAGTTGAACCCGAAAGTGTAAGCGTCCCGGACGGAGCGTTAAAAATGCCGCCGTTCATTGTTATGGTCGCAAAACTCGTCGTAACTGCGCCTGCGCTGCAATCGAGCGTTCCGCCTGTTTGGGTAAAATTTGTCCGGCTTACGGTAAGTGTCGAACCGCTTCCGCAAATTATGTTTCCTCCGGCTTGTGTTGCCGTCTGGCGACCATTTCCCGCCGAACGACCGATTAAAAGCGAAACTCCGTTAGCAATTGAAATGGTGCCGCTGTAAGTTGCCGCAACCTGAAGTTCCAGCGCGACGGTCGGAACGTTTACGATCGCGTCTTTTGTGGAAGTGGCGTCGAATTTTACGTTGTCTGTAACAGCAGGAACTTGGTCGCACGTCCAATTAGCCGCTTCCGACCAATTGTTCGTTGCGCCTTCGCCGTCCCACGTTTTTTCTCCGCCAACGCACGGTGCGAGAACAGTTTGAGGATTTGGAGATTCTTGTTTAGCCGTTGACGCAAAAAACGCAACGACTCCTTTGGGCGAGAAGTCAGAAAGGAAACTGCCTGCGCTGACCTTTGTCAAAAATAACGCCGACGCCGTAAAGCAGATAACTGCAATTGCGATAGTTCTCAAGATGATTCGTTTAAATTTCATGCTCAATTTCTTTGATTTCACTTTTAAGTCTGAACTTCTTTCCCAAAGGTTCGTTCTTTTTTTGATCAAGAATCGTTCCGATTATCTTGAATCGGCAACGAAATCCGCGTTTTTCAAATCTCGCGGCAAATCTTTTTTTGTTTGCCGAATACGTTTCGGCAAACTGTTTGCAATGACGGCGAGAGCGATTGAACATAAACGCGCAAAATCTGCTAAAATATTTCAGAATTTTTTCAACCCTTTATGTCACAAGAAATTACGCGGCTTTTGAGCGATTGGAAAAGCGGGCGAAAGGAAGCTTTAGACGAGCTTTTGCCGATCGTTTACGACGAACTTCGGCGCGTTGCTCATCGGCTTTTGTCGAACGAATACGCCGAAACTTTGCCGACGACCGCGCTTGTTCACGAAGCGTATTTGAAACTCGTTGACCAGCATTCGGTCGATTGGCAAAATCGCGGACAGTTTTTTGCGATCGCTTCGCAGGCGATGCGGCGGATTTTGGTTGACCACGCGCGACAGAGAAATTCGCAAAAACGCGACGGAATAAAAATTGATTTGGACGACGCGCACACACTTTCCGTAAAAATGAACGAATCTTTGCTCGATCTCGATTTTGCGTTGAACGAGCTTGCCGAATTGGACGAGGAACAAGCAAAGATCGTCGAATTGCGCTATTTTGCGGGCTTGACGTTTGAAGAGGTTGGGAAGGTTTTGAATCTTTCGACGGCGGCGGTTTTTCGTGAATGGTCGCTTGCGCGCGCTTGGCTATATCGAAAAATTAACGGCGTTTGAAATATTTTTTGAAAAATTGCGCGTTTATGAAAAGTAAACGAAATGGCGAATCCCGAATGGCTTAAAATCAAGCAAATCTTTTATCTTGCGCTCGAAATGAACGAAACTGAGCGCGAAGAATTTTTGTCGAAGCAAGACGAAACGATTCGGCACGAAGTTCTCGAACTGCTCAAAGCGCACGAAAATTCCGAAAATTTTATCGCCGAACCTGCGCTCATCGAATTCGGTTTGGACGAAAATCCGCTGATCGGGAAAAAGATCGGCGGTTATAAATTGCTCGAAATCATTGCGGCGGGCGGAATGGGAACGGTTTTTCTTGCCGAAAAGGAAGGTTTGGAAAAGCGTTTTGCCGTCAAACTCATCAAACGCGGAATGGACACGGACGAAGTTTTGCGGCGTTTCAAGCTCGAACGGCAAATTCTCGGACGGCTCGAACATCCGAATATCACGCCGCTGCTCGACGGCGGAATGACGGCGGACGGACTTCCGTTTCTCGTGATGGAATATGTCGAAGGCAAAACGATCACGCGGTTTTGCGACGAACAAAATCTCGATACGAAAGAGCGTCTGAAATTATTCCGCAAAGTTTGCACGGCGGTTTCCTACGCGCATCAAAATCTCATCATTCACCGCGACATCAAACCTTCGAATATTCTCGTGACGAAAGACGGTGTGCCGAAACTGCTCGATTTCGGAATCGCTAAACTGCTCGACACGGAAAGCGCGGAAAACACGGCAACGACGATGCAGAATCGAATGTTTACGCCCGAATACGCCGCGCCCGAACAACTCAACGGACTTCCGATCACGACCGTTTCGGACGTTTACAGTCTCGGCGTGGTGCTTTACGAACTTCTGAGCGGTGTGCGTCCGTTTCAAACGAAAAGCCGAAATTATCTGGAAATCGTCGAGCAAATTTTGACGAAAGAACCGACTCGTCCTTCGTCAGTTGTTCTTCGTCAGTCGGAAACAAATGAAAATTCGACATCTGAAATAAACGAACAACGAACAAATAACAACGAACAAATAACAACGAACGACGAACAAAATTCAAATCCGAAATCCCAGAACCGAAATCCCAAATCCTTGAAGGGCGATATTGACAATATTATTCTCAAATCTTTGCGGAAAGAACCCGAACGCCGTTACGATTCGGTCGAGCAATTTTCCGAAGACATTCGCCGGCATTTATCGGGTTTGCCCGTTTCGGCGACGGCAGATACGTCGTTTTATCGTTTTTCAAAATTCTTCGAGCGTAATCGAACCGCAGTTTTAGCAGGAGTTTTCGTGGCGATCTTAGTTTTTACGGTGAGCGCGTTTGCCGTTCGGCAAAGCATCGTGGCGACGCGGGCTAATCAAAAATCGGAAGCGCGTTTGCGAGAAATTCGAGAAACTGCCAAATCTTTACTGAATGAAACCAACGATTCGCTTGATAAAATTCCCGGAAATGTTTCGGTGCAAAAGGCTTTGATCGAGAAAAGCATCGCTTTGCTCGACAATCTGGCAGACGAAGAAACAAACGATGAAACTTTATTGATCGAGCTTGCCGATGCTTATATCAAACTCGCTTTTATTCAAAATATATCGCTTCGGCAAACTGATAAAGCGGGCGAAAATATTCAAAAAGCCGAAACAATCTATAAACGCGCCTTGGAAATTCAGCCTAATGACGTAACTCTGCGAAGTAAACTCTATCAATCGCAGATGCGAAAAGTTGAATATTTAACTGCGAAAAAAGATAAGGTGTCAATCTTTAAAACAATAGATGAAGCGATCGAAAATAAAGAAAAAACTGTTCAAATCCAGCCTCAAAACGCAACTTTGGTTGGCGATCTGGCGGCGGTATTTATTGGAAAAGCCAGATTACATTTAGCTTTTAACGAAAAAGAAGAATCGATAAATTCTTGCAAAAAAGGGATCGAGATAATTGAAAAGGCGATCGAATTGCAAAAAAACGATCCGAATGAACTTAAGAGAGCAAACGAAATTCCGAGATTTTATTTTGCAAAAGCCGAATTGCAGAAAACGCTCGGCGATGCGGAAGGTGCGGTTCAAAGTTTTCAAACGGCGATCGATCTGGCGGAAAAAACATATTCCGAGGGAAAAGAGGTCAAAGGGAATTTTTATCGAATAGTTACCGGAAACATTTCGATCGGAGAGTTTTACGAAGCCGGTGAAAATTTCGACAAAGCGGCTGAATACTATAAAAAAGCGAAACATTGGGCAAAGATCGGTCTTAAAGATAAGCAGATCACAAATCAGACCGACATTTATTTGGACGATTGCCAGCTTGATGTCAGCATTGCGCGCATTTATCAGAGCCAAAATGATAAACGACTTGCCGAAAATTCGTATCTCGAAGCCGAAAATAATTGCAGACAAAAAGTTTCTGCCGAATCGAATATGCTCGAAGCAACCACCGAACTTTTAGGAGAATTTACGGAAATTGGCGATTATTATTATGAAAACGGCAAGAGCGAAAAAGCGGTCGGATTGATGAAATTTGCGGCAGAAAAAATCGAGAAGATACTGGAAAAAAACGAATCCGATCTCGAAGCCGCGTTTGCGCTTGCCGAAGTTTACGAAAAACTCGGCGATTTTCAAGCCGAACAGCAAAAACGCGAATACTACGAAAAATCCTTTAATATCTGGAAAAAATACAGCGAAAACTACAACCTTTTGCCCGCCGAAACCGAGAAAATGGAAGCCGTGAAAAAGAAGCTTCAAGATTAGAAAATCCGCCTTATTACAATTGAAGTCAGCTTAAATTCGTTCGCAGAAATGTTTTTTTCAATCGCAGAAATGTTTTCTGCGGTTGCAGAGAAGTTTTTTTCAGTTGCAGAAATGTTTGCTTCAGTCGCAGAAATGTTTCTTTTAATTGCAGAAATGTTTTTTTCAATTGCAGAAAACATTTCTGCAAACATTATTTGATTGAAACTTCGTCCAAGTTTTCCTGTGTTTTATTGGGCGGTTCTTCTTGGTTGAGAATGTCGAAAAGAAATTTTCCGTCTTTAAGCAAATAATTTCCGACAATTCCGTAAAAGGCGATCATTGCGATGGATTGTAGAAAGATAGGAAACCATGTGCTTAATACTTTAGGTTCTTGCAAAACAGTTAAAAAAACTGCCGAGAAATGAAATTGCGCTTGTAATTGCAGAAAACACACAATACAAACCGATGAGTTTTATGATTAGCCAGACGACTTCATTCTTTTTCATATTTTTTGAAAAATTATACAAAAAAGGCGGAATATCTCAAAGAAATATTCCGCCTTTCGTTTTGATAACCCGAAAAAACTTACGCGCTTGCCGGTGCGAGTTTTTCGGAAACTTCGGGTTCGCTTGCCGCTGAAACTTCGTCCGAATCTTCGAGCAGAGAATCGTTGACGATCTTTTCCTGTTCGAGATTGTGGATCGTGTAACTTCCCGTCGCGGGCGAAGCCGAAGCAACGCGTCCGACGTAACGCAGCGATTTTTCGCCTTTGATTTCTTCCAGACGATCTTTCACAAACGTCCAACCGCCCATATTTTGCGGTTCTTCCTGCGTCCAGAAAATCTGCGCCGCGTTCGGATAAGAAGCGAAAACTTCCTGCAAACGTGTTTTCGGGAACGGATAAAATTGTTCCAGACGAACAATTGCTACGCGGTCGTCGTCCGAATCTTTGCGTCCGGCATCGAGGTCGTAAAAGACTTTGCCCGAACAAACGACGATGCGTTTGACCTTTGAACGGTCTTTGACTTTCGCGTCGTCCAAAACCGGATTGAAACCGCCGTTTGTCAATTCTTCAATAGTCGAACTCGCGGCGGGAAGTCTTAACAAACTCTTCGGTGTCATCACGATAAGCGGACGCACGATTTCCTGTTTGACTTGTCGGCGTAAAA
>DAITPE010000391.1:0-5685 GCA_036833775.1 Pyrinomonadaceae bacterium
TATACGTTTTTCAACTAATAAACGATTTTTTCACGCAAAGGCGCAAAGTCCGCAAAGTTTTATTTCTACTGTTGATTCACATAGTTTAACTCATTCGCCTGAAGCACACAGCTTTAACGTAAAAATGCTTATACTTCGATGAAAAAGGGATTTAAACCGACGGATAAGGATTTCACATCATTGACAAAGGCTTTTCCATTAATAGAAAAGCCTTTGTCAGCACTCGCATAGCCTTTGCGAGTGCTGACATTCAATATGTTAGTGCTTGCATAACCTTTGCGAGTGGTCGCATAGCAAATTCGTGAAAGTGTGAATGTCAGATCATCTGTTTGGCTTCGATCAAAGCTTCTTCCAGATTTGAAATCTTTCCGTCCAATTGTTTTTCATAGACGGATTCAAGAATTCGTTTAAATTCAAGCGACGGTTTTAATCCGAGTTCGATCAAATGTCTGCCCATTAAAATCGATTTCGGAGCTTCGGTTTCGACATTCAATTCGCGTATTCGTTCGATAAACCATTCCTGCGCTTCGGCTTTAAACCATTTTTCCTTCGGCAGCCATTCGGGATTTCTGCCCAAACTGTCGGCTTTTGCGACGCGGTAAAGCAGATCGGGTTCGACCTTTCTTGCAAGTCGGCGAAACGCGCCGTCGCCCGGTTTCGATTTGTAAAACATTCCCGGCGTAAGGTGATAACGCACGAGTTGAACGATCTGAGAGCGCACGTCGTAACCGTCCAAAGTATAAATGCCGAGCTTGTCCAAAAATGAAAGCGTCGGCGCAACTCCGGCTTCATCGTGCGCGTGCGAACGCCAGCGACCGTCGAAAAACTGCGTCGTTGCAGGTTTTCCGAGATCGTGACAAAGCGCACCGAGCATCACCGTAACTTGTTTTGCATAAGGCAGATCGTCGATCAATTTCCGCGCTTCGTCAACGACCATCAATGTATGAACGTCAACATCGCCCTCAGGATGCCATTCCGGTTCCTGCGGAACACCGATGAGCGCGACGAGTTCGGGAAAAAGCTGTTCGGCGATTCGCAGTTCGTAAAAATACCGCAAACCGATCGACGGCTTTTCAGATTTCAAAAGCAGTTTTTCGAGTTCGCCCCAAATTCTTTCTTTCGGCAGATCGGTGAGATCGATCGAACGGCAGATTTCCTTTGTTTCTTCATCAATTTGAAATCCGAAACGCGCCGCAAACTGTGCCGCACGTAAAACTCTCAAACTGTCTTCCGCAAAAGTTTCATTCGAAACGACGCGCAAAAGCTTATTTTCAATGTCTTTTCTTCCGTCGTAACAATCAATAATTTCGCCCGTCAAAACGTCTTTGAGAATCGCATTGATCGTAAAATCACGTCGTTGCGAGGCTTCTTCAAAAGACATATCGGGATCGCCTTCGACGACAAAACCTTTGTGTCCGCGACCGACTTTCCTTTCGCGTCGCGGCAATGCAACGTCCAAATCCTGCCCGATCTTGTAAACCGTAAACGATTCGCCGACGGCATCGACTTTGCCAATTTTATCCAGAATTTCACGCAGTTTTTCGGGCTGAATTCCGTAAATTTCCAAATCCCAATCTTTCGGTTCGATATTCATCAACTCATCGCGCACACAACCGCCGACCAGCATCGCCCGTCCGCCGTTTTGTTTGACGATTTCAGCGAGTTTGAGGATTTTTTTAGGTATTTTTTCATTCATACAGGAGATTCATTTTGCCTCAATCTCCTTCTAAAAATCAAAATCAACAATCTTTTTCGAGATTTTCATCAATCGGCACAACGTGAACATTTGCGTCTTTAACATCGCGCAGAAAGCGGTTGATGATCGAGCCTTTCCAGAAAATCTCCCAACGCGAACGCGCCGATTGACCGAAAATAACGTGCGTGATCGAATGTTCGGCAGCAAATTTAACGAGTTCGTCGGCGACGTTTTTGCCTTTCAAATGAACATATTGCCCGCCGAGTTTTGAAGCCAGACAAATATTTTCCTGCAAGGCTTTTTTCGCTTCAAATGTAATTCTTTCGGACGATTCTTCGGGCGTTTCGACGTAAACTACAAACCAATCGGTCGCGAGTCTTCCCGCAAAACGCGCACCTTTTCGCAAAAGTTTTTTCGCACTTCCGCGGCTTGCCAGACAAACCATCACTTTTTCGGGAATCGCGGGTTGTTCGATGCCGCTCATCTCGTAATAATCGTGCGTTTGCGCGGCTTGTTCGTCGGCAACCTGCCGCAAAGTTAATTCGCGTAAAACTGAAAGATTGCTTTTGCGAAAAAAATTATTGAGCGATTGTTCGATCTTTTCGATGCCGTAAATCTTTCCCTGTCTAAGGCGCGTGCGTAAAGTATCGATCGAAACATCGACATTCAAAACTTCGTCGGCGCGGCGCACAAACCAATCGGGAACGGTTTCACGCACTTGAATTCCGGTTGTCCGCGCGACGACATCGTTGAGCGTTTCGAGATGCTGAACATTGACCGCCGTCATCACGCTGATTCCCGCATCGAGAATTTCAAGAACGTCTTCGTAACGCTTTTGATTTTTCGCGCCGGTCACGTTTGAATGTGCAAGTTCGTCAATTATCACGACTTCGGGTTTTCGCTCGATAATTTCGGCAACATTCAATTCATCAAAAAAAGCTCCGCGATATTCGATCTTCTGCGGCGAAATGATTTCGAGATTACCGATCATCGCGGCAGTTTCCTCACGATTGTGCGTCACAACAACGCCGATCACGACATCGATTCCCTGTTTTTTCAGCGCATTTGCATCTTCGAGCATCTGAAAAGTTTTCCCGACTCCCGCCGCCGCGCCGATGTAAATACGCAATTTCGGACGCTCGTTTTCTTTGAGCATCGCTAACATCTTTTCAGGCGAAGGCTTACTCATTTCACGATTCGGAACTTCGGTAACTACTGTATCTACAAACATAATTAGATTTGGGATTTGGGAATGCGGATTTCGGATTTGTTTTTGCCTTTAAATCTCATTCTTCAATTAATTTGCTTGAAAATTTTTATCCAATTCCAGATTCAGTAATAAAACATTGACTCGCGGTTCACCGAAAATGCCGAATTGTCTGCTTTCGGTAAATTTTGCGACCGTTTTCCGCAAATCCATTTCGCTCAAATTTCGCGCTTTTGCAACGCGCACAAGCTGAAATTCGGCGGCTTCGGGCGAAATGTGCGGATCGAGTCCCGACGCGCTCGTCGTCACGAGTTCGACGGGAACTTTTTGCGACGGATTTTCCGCCTGCAAAGTTTCCGCGTCAGTTTTTACGCGATCGATCAATTTCGCGCTGGTCGGTCCGAGATTTGAACCGCTCGAAGCCGAAGCGTCATAGCCGTTTCCCGCCGCCGACGGGCGCGAATGAAAATATTTTTCGCCCGTAAAAGTTTGCCCGATCAAACTTGAACCGACAATTTCGCCTTTTTCATTTTTAATCAGCGAACCGTTCGCCTTTTCAGGAAACAAAATTTGCGCCAATCCCGTCACCGCAAACGGATAACCGATGCCGAGCAAAACCGTAAAAATCAAAACCATCAAAATAGAAGTAACCAAGTTTTTCATAATTTTATTTATATCCACAGATAAACACAGATTGACACAGATAGATTTCAAACCGATCTATGTTCAATATTTTGTTCAAAAATCCTTTTCTCATCTGAGTTTATCTGTGTTCATCTGTGGATAATTTCTCTAAGCCAACCCTAAAACCGTAATTATCAGATCGATCAATTTAATGCCGACGAACGGCACGATCAAACCGCCGACACCATAAATAAGTATGTTTCTTTGCAGAAGTTTAGAAGCCGACATCGGCTTGTATTTCACGCCGCGCAACGCAAGCGGAATCAGCGCGATGATGACCAACGCATTGAAAATCACTGCCGACAGAATCGCTGATTCAGGCGATTTCAGATTCATAATGTTCAAGGCTTGAAGCTGTGGAAACGCGATCAGAAACATCGCCGGAATGATCGCAAAATATTTGGCGACATCGTTTGCGATCGAAAACGTCGTTAATGCACCGCGCGTCATCAAAAGCTGTTTGCCGATGGCGACGATTTCGATCAATTTGGTCGGATTTGAATCGAGATCGACCATATTTCCCGCTTCTTTTGCGGCTTGCGTTCCCGTATTCATCGCCACGCCGACATCGGCTTGCGCCAGAGCCGGAGCGTCGTTCGTGCCGTCGCCCGTCATCGCGACGAGCTTTCCGTCCGCCTGTTCGCGTTTTATCAAAGCCATTTTGTCTTCGGGCGTGGCTTCTGCCAGAAAATCGTCAACGCCTGCTTCTTTTGCGATCGAAGCCGCCGTCAGCGGATTATCGCCCGTAATCATCACGGTTTTGATGCCCATCGCGCGAAGCTGATCGAAACGTTCTTTCATTCCGCCTTTTACGATGTCTTTCAAATAAATTACGCCGAGCGGTTTGCGGTTATCGGCAACGACGAGCGGCGTTCCGCCCATTTTGGCGATGCGTTCGACAACTTCGCGCAATTCAGGCGAAGCCTTGTAGCCGTTTCCGTTGGCGACATATTTTTCGATCGCATCGACCGCGCCTTTGCGGATTTCGCGCCCGTCGAAGTTTAAACCCGACATTCGCGTTTGCGCCGTGAACGGAACAAATTCGTGACTTGCGCCGAGCTCGTTAATTTCACGACCGCGCAGACCGTATTTTTCTTTCGCTAAAACAACAATTGAACGACCTTCGGGCGTTTCGTCCGCTAAAGATGAAAGCTGTGCCGCATCCGCAAGCATTTTTTCATCAATGCCCGCAAACGGAATAAATTCTGCCGCCTGCCGATTTCCGAGTGTAATCGTTCCCGTTTTATCGAGCAAAAGCGTGTTTACATCGCCCGCCGCTTCGACTGCGCGACCGCTCATCGCCAAAACATTATGCTGAACCAATCTGTCCATTCCCGCGATGCCGATCGCCGAAAGCAGTCCGCCGATCGTCGTCGGAATCAGACAAACAAGCAAAGAAATCAGGACGAAATTTGTCTGCGGAGCGTTTGAATAAACCGCAAACGGCTGTAATGTAACGACCGCGAGCAGAAAAATTATCGTCAAACCGCACAGCAAAATGTTGAGCGCGATCTCGTTCGGCGTTTTCTGGCGTTCCGCACCTTCGACGAGCGCGATCATTTTGTCGATAAAAGATTCGCCTGCGTTTGCCGTGATACGAACCTTGATTTGGTCGGACAAAACGCGCGTTCCGCCCGTCACGGCTGAACGGTCGCCGCCCGATTCACGAATCACGGGAGCCGATTCGCCCGTAATCGCCGATTCGTCAACCGACGCAACGCCTTCGATAATTTCGCCGTCACCGGGAATAAATTCACCTGCTGAAACGACGACGACATCGCCTCTTTTCAGCGTATTTGCGCCGACGATTTCCGTTTCGCCGCTTTCCTTCAGCAAATTTGCCGTCGTTTCGGTTTTCGCTTTTCGCAAAGTGTCGGCTTGCGCCTTGCCGCGTCCTTCCGCCATTGCTTCGGCAAAATTCGCAAACAAAACCGTGAACCAAAGCCACAAAGTTATCTGCACTTCAAACAATAAATTCGTTGTTTCCGTCGGGGAAATCAGCGAACTAATCAGTTGAATCGTCACCAAAACCGCACCGATCTCGACGACGAACATCACCGGATTTTTCATCATCTTGCGCGGATCGAGTTTCCTGAAC
>DAITPE010000392.1:0-5667 GCA_036833775.1 Pyrinomonadaceae bacterium
TTTCCAGATTTTCCAAGTCGTGTAATCCATTCCCATCTTGATTATCTGCACACCTTTCAAACCCGTCGCATAACGTCCGCGCACGAAATTTTCGATCGCCGCGTCTTTATAAGGCGGAGCTTTAAATGTTCGATTCGGCGCGTCAGTGTTGATAAATTCTTTAACTTCCGCAGCTTTCGCGTCGATTTCTTTGAAAAAACTGTCGGGAATTTTCGCGCCCGTTCCTTTTTGCGCGGTCTGCGATTTATTCGTAAAATCAGTGCGCCATTTCATCGGCTCAAAAACTAAAAGCTGATAATCGTCAGACAAAACAGGCTCGGAATCGTTCAAAATCTCGTCCATTTTTCGCAGATACAGTTGCTTGGTCGGCGCGATTTGCTGGCTCATCGCAAGTCCGCGTCCTTGCTGTTCGTATTCATTTCGGCGCGATGCAATTTCGCACCAAGTCGCAGGCAAATGATTCAAATCGTCTTTCCAAGGTGAATTCGAATCGTTCGTCATTCCGGCATATTTCGTTTTGCAAAGATTATCGAGCGCGGCAAGCTCTGTCATCGTGCGCGTCCAATCGGCAGCATTTACGGGCGGACCGTATTTATTTTGCCCGGCTCGCAAATTTTCGTCGTGAATCATCATCAACGCATAAACCGATTCACGATAAGGCGCGGCTTCTTCCAAAAATTGATAACGAAGCGCGTTTTGGTTCGCAATTTTCGCCGTTTGTCCCGGTTTGCGGATTCGGCTCGAACTTACAGAGTTTTGAAAATCGTAACGACCGTTTCCATAACGCACGCGATAAGTTCCGCCGCCTTGATCTTCTTCGACGGTTCCGTTCACCCATTGCGTCGGACCGAAACAATTGCATTCAAATTCAACCTTTTCGCCGACACGAAATGAATTTTGTGCAAAAACTGCTAAACTCAAAATCACCAAAAACAGACTCACAAACAAACTTTTCAAACCAACTCTTTCCATTTTTCCAGCTCCAAAATCTCTAAAATTTTTCGGAAATTTTCTTTCCATTTGCTTCTAGTGATTTTTCGCCAAAAAACATTTCATCTTTTTTTATATTTTTTTTCGACACATAAAAAAGCGCGGATGTTTGCAAAGCAAACATCCGCGCCAAAGGGCTGAATTTATTGTATTTATCTATTTACACGAAACTGAAAATCCGCCGCCGATTCTTCTTCGTTTTCAGCGTTTAATCCGTAAACTTTCACTAAATAATCGCCCTTTTTCAATTTTTCAGACGAAATAAAAGTGTTCAATCTTGCATTTCGCGCCGCGATCTTTCCGCTTTTGAAAATCGAATTTCCGTTTTGATCGACGATTTCGGCGCGGTAATTTTTGTAATCCTGACTTTCCAGTTTCATCTGCAAATTCAAACCTTTCGCGTCTTTCGGAATCATCACCGAATTCGTTTTTCCTTCGCCGCGAACCGTTCCCGCAAAAAGTGCCAAAATAGGATTCGGAACAATTTTTTCCTTCGGCGTTTCGGTCGGTTTCGGTGTCGGTTTCGTCTCCGTATTTGAATTTATATTTTCTTTATTTACATTATTTACCGGAATTTCAATCGATGAATTTTGATTAGTTTGTGAATTAAAATTCGTTTCTGTTTTCACCGTCGGTGTCGGTGTTGCGTTTTTAACGATCTCGTTTTTAGACGGTTTTTTGAGCAAAAACCAACTTGCAAAAATTATCAACAAAATCGCAAAAGCTGCGCCGAAAGCTAATTTCGGATCCGTCAAAAATGCAACTAAAGATTTCAAAAACGACGAATTTTCCTTTTTCTCAAAAGTTTCATTTGAAGTTTTCAAATTTGCCAACATCGAACGCGTAAACTCTAATTTTTCAATATTTTTCGGCGATTTCAGATAATTCGTTTCGATTTTTCTTTTCGTTTCAAAATCGAGCGTTCCGCGTACGTAAGCTTCGACCAATTCGTCTTCGGCGACGCTGATTTCGTCGAAAATATTTTCGTCCGCGAGAAATTCCGCTTCAAATTTTTCGCGTTCGTTTTCCGTCATCTCGCCGAGCAAAAATCGTCGGTAAACGGCTTCATTTTTAAATTTTTCGGTTAGCACAATTTCTCTTTCCCAAATTTAAGTGTCGATTTTCCAAAAAACATTTCAATTTTTCTCCGCACAACATTTTTTCGTGCAATCTTCCAACTTCGTTTTCTGACGGCAAATTTTGATTCTTAAAGTGTTCAGGTTCATTCCCAAAGATTCCGCCAGACGTTTTCGCGCCGAAATCATCGTCGCTTCGTCCGTGTCGTGATAAGCGATCAGCAAATTTCGCGTTTCCGCATCCATTTTTTGCAGACAATTTGCGAAACAAATCTGCCGAACGTCTTCGGTTTCTTCAAATTTTTCGGCAAATTTTTCTTTGGATTCAAGTTGTTCAAACTGCGGATTTTCGTCGATCGATTGATTTTTGAGTTCTTTGCGGCGGCAATATTCCTTGAAAACGAATTGCGCGACAGTCGCGGCGTAAGCATTAATGTTTTGAATAACTTCACCTTCGGAAAGTTTTTTCACGATGCGTTCGAAAACTTCGTCCGTTAAATCTTCGGAGTTAAAACAATTGCGCCAATCGAAGAATTTTATCAATCTGCGGCGCAAAGATTCGTATTTCAAACCTGCATTTTCACGATTTTCATCGAGCAGATTTAAAAGTTTTTCAAAACCGGTTGTAATTGCGCTGTCGGGCATTTTTGCTTGATTTATTAAAAATCAGAAGTTGAGTGCAAGCAAGAGCAAAAAGTAATTTTTGAAAGTAGAAAAAAGCAAAACCCCAAAATCTACAGTTTTATTTGAACAAATCAATCTGATTATCTGCCCTATCCGCCAAATCCGCGTTCAAATTTCTTATGCTCAACGCCAATCGCCTTGGATCGTAAAACCAGCCCAAAAATACGGCGCACGAAAACGCGGAATTTTCTTCATTTCAAGTTTTGCGGCGTGAAGAGCGGTTGAAGGTTTTAAGTTTTTTTGCAGCAGATTTTGATAAAAAATCTTCATAAATTCGGCGGTTGCAGCATCGTCAACCTTCCACAAGCTCGCCACGACGCGATTCGCGCCGGCGTACATAAATCCGCGCGTCAAACCGATCAAACCTTCGCCGCGAACGTCTTTTCCGAGCGCAGTTTGACACGCCGAAAGCACGACCAGATCGCTGTTTAATTTCAAATTATAAATTTGATTCAAACGCAAAAATCCGTCTTGCGATTTGCCGTTTTTGTCGTAAAGCGAAAGCACCAAACCCGAAAGTTCGGGATGCGCGGTGTCGAGCAAACCGTGTGTCGCAAAATGCAGGATTTTGTAATCGGCAAGCTCGTCTTTCGTCGCATTTTCGCGGTTTGCTTCAAAATCGACATTTACCAAAACCTGATTTTTCGGCACGAAAGACGAAATATTTCGCGCTTCGACACGCGAAGAAAGCAGGCGCGGCAAACTTTCTCCGAAACGAAAATCGCGCAGAATTCTTTTCACTTCTTCGTTTTTTTCATTAATTTTCGATATTTGCGAAAAACGCGGATCGTTAGCTTCAAAGATCGGATCGGCAAAAATTCCGAGCGTTTTTTTCGGCGAAATCTGCGTTTTGGAATTTTCTCTGAGTTCGGTCAAAACGCTTGCCGAAGGCAAAACGACGATTTCGTTTGTTTCGCTCAAAGCGGAGAACGGAATAAATTGCAGCAAACCGTCTGCAACGATCGCAATTCGTTTATTTTTAATAATTTCGACGGAAGGAAATTTTAAGATTTGAGCAAGATTTTTGGAAAGTTCGGCGGTTTTCGCTTCCGTTTTTTTGTCGCGTGAAACGATCGAATCGTATAATTCACGCGCCGTTTTTTCGATCTCTTTGCGCGCCGGAAGTTGAAAGAACTTGACCGAATCTTTGGTCACCAGCCATAAAAAACTTCGTTTTTCGCCCAATTTATATTCGAGCAAAACGGTTTCATCATCCAAAAGTTCTTTGATTTCCTGCGTCGAAATGTTTGTGTCTTGAAACAAATTCGCGTAATGCGGATTTTCTTGGCGGATTTTTTGTTTGAAACTTTCGAGTTCGTTTGAAAGCGTCGTGATTTCGAGATTAATTTTTGAAATTTGTTCAGGTGTCGGTTTTCCGCTCAAAATTTGCGTTCTTTGCCGATATTTCGCGTTCAAACCGTCTTGTAAATCTTGAAATTTTTCGAGCGTTTTTTCGTCGATTCCCTGTTTAATATCGATTCGCGCTTCCTGCAAAAGTTCGACGAGATTGCGCGTTCGTGTTTTTTCGCTCGTTTCGAGTGCGGCAAAAATATTTTTTTCGTCGTTCGTTTTTTCATAAAGCGAAACGTAGATTTCGGTATAAAGTTCATAAAACGCCTGAACCGTCGAAAAATACGAAATCCGCAGATCTGGACTCAACAATTCGCCGCGAGTTTGTTCTATAAGAAGCAAACCTTTCTCGATATTTTCAAACGCTTTTTGTAGATTTCCGCGCTCGTTTTCGATCGTCGCGAGCCAGTAAAAAGAATCGGCTTCGATGCGTCTTTCGCCTAAAAGACGTGCTTGATCATTGGCTTTCGTGAAATATTCAAAGGCTTTTTCGCCATCTTTCAAACTGTAAAAAGTTTTCCCCAAGTTTCGCAAAGAATTTGCTTCACCGCGTTTGTCGCCGATTCGTTTTCTGAGTTCAAAAGCCTGCTGCAAATAATCGAGCGATTTTTGCAGATCGCCTGCTTTTTCGTAGATCAAACCGAGATTATTGAGCGTATTGCCCTCGCCGCGTTCGTCTTTTACCTGACGGCGCAAAACGAGCGATTTTTCAAAATTTTCCAACGCTTTCGGAATGTTATTGAGAAAAAGATACGCCGTTCCGACATTATTTAAACTGATCGCTTCGCCGCGCACATTTTTTACTTCGCGTTCCAAAACCAAAGAGCGTTCGTAATAATTTATCGCGTTTTCATAATTTCCCGTCAGACTGTGAATATAGCCGATATTATTGACCGCCGAGCCTTCGTATTGACCATTTTCGACTTCGCGCGAAGCGGCTAAACCTTTGAGATAAAATTCTAAAGCTTTCTGCAATTCGCCGAGTTGTTCGTAAATGATTCCGCTCGTAATGAGCGCAACGATTTCCCATGCGCGGTCTTGTTTTACTTTGGAAAGTTCATAAATCTGCGCGAAATTTTGAATTACTTTTCGGCGGTTTTCACGCGTTCCAGTTTGGCGCAAACCGACGGTTTCATTTGCCAATTCGAGAATTTTTTTCGTCGCTTCGTTGATTTCAAAATCCTTTTCCGTCGTCGCACGAATTTCCGCTAATTTGATTTCATATTTCGCTTTCGGCGAACGCGGATCGGCGGGCGTAACTTCGACTTTGTAATTTCCGGCTTCTTTAGCCGTCACAAAGATCGAATCGTTTCCTAAAAATCCGCTCGGACTTTCCGATTCGATAAATCGTTCGCCGTTCGGTTTGTAAGCTGCGAGCGAAACGTCGATTCCTTTTTGAATAATTTCGATCTTTGCCGTCTGATTTTCGGCAAGCTGAACCGTAAAAGGATGAATTTCGCCTCCTTTTATTTCATACTCGTTCGATGCGGACAAAACCAAGATTTTTTCCTGTGCAAACGTAAAATTTGCGGTGCTAGAAAGAACGAACAATAAAGCGGCAAACAAA
>DAITPE010000393.1:0-5633 GCA_036833775.1 Pyrinomonadaceae bacterium
GACGCGAACATCTTGTAAAACTAAAAGAAGACGGCGTGAAACGTAAAGTTGTCGGCTTTGAAATGGTTGACAAAGGCATCGCGCGCGACGAGATGGAAGTTTACGTCGGCGATGAAAAGGTCGGCGTTGTCACGTCGGGTTCGCCTGCGCCTTTCTTAAAGAAAAATATCGGCTTGGCTTTTTTGCCGACCGAGTTTGCAAAAACGGGACAAGAAATTAAAATTGATTGCAGAGGTAAAAAACTTGCGGCAGTGGTTGTGCCGACACCATTTTATAAACGCGAACGCTAGAAATTACTGTTTCTATGTCGAAATGTCAGGCTTGTAATGCTCCGCTCAATCGTTTTGCGAAAGAATTAAAGTGTGAATATTGCGGCGTGTCTTTTTCATCGGAAAAGGCTCTCCTGACAAGTTTAAGAATTGAAACGGTTGATGAAGCGGCGGAAATAATAGTTCAAAAACAAACGAGGCTGCCGTTCGTTTGGTCTGAGATTTTTTCGACGGCGAAAGACGATCAAGCGGAGATACAAATTAATCTGTTTCAAGGCGAATCCGAAAAGATTCACGGCAATCGGCATCTCGGAAGATTTTTCTTCAAAGTCGAACCGTTGCGACCGCGAGCAGTTCCGCGCATCGAGATAACTTTTAAGATCGATACGAAAGGCAGTCTGCAAATAACCGCAGTTAATTCGGAAACGAAGACAAGCCAAACTTATGAAGGTATTTCGCTCGATGTTTTATAAAGGAAGTTTTTTAAGTCAAGATTAAAAAAGAATCAAAAAAAATATGTCAAACAACATTCCAGAAAATTTACGTTATTCAAAAGATCACGAGTGGGTTTTGGTCGATGGCGATATTGCCACGATCGGCATCACGGATTATGCACAACATTCGCTCGGTGATGTGGTTTATGTCGATATGCCGCGCGTCGGCGATTCTTTCGGCGCACACGAAGCGTTCGGCTCGGTCGAATCGGTCAAAGCGGTTTCCGAAGTTTTCACGCCCGTCGGCGGCGAAGTCACGGAAGTAAACGAAGGCTTGAACGATACGCCCGAAAGCGTCAACGGCGATCCATACGGCGCGGCGTGGTTCATCAAAGTCAAAATGGAAAATCCGGGCGAAGCCGACAAGCTTCTTTCATCCGAAGAATACGAAGAATACCTTTCTAATCAGTAAAGAATAGTGTTTGGTTTTTAGTTTTTTGGTTTTTGGAGTTCAAATTAGCGTTGAATTTTTATTCGAAAATCAAAGGACTAAAAACCAAAAACCAAAAACCAATCTATGCGTTATATACCAAATTCACCCGAAGAGCGTGATGAAATGCTCGAAATTGTCGGGTTAAATTCGGCTGAAGAACTTTTCCGTTCGATACCTGCCGACGTTCAGCTTAATCGTGCTTTAAATGTGACCGAACCGCTTGCCGAACCCGAAGTTATCGGCGCAATGGAAGCGTTGGCGGATAAAAATACGGCATCGAAAAAACCTTCGTTTTTAGGCGCGGGCGTTTATTCGCATTACAGCCCGACAATCGTCGATCATCTGTTGCAGCGTTCGGAGTTTTTTACGTCTTATACGCCGTATCAACCCGAAATTTCGCAAGGAACTTTGCAGTATATTTTCGAATTTCAAACGCTGATCGCGCAATTGACGGGAATGGACGTGGCAAATGCGTCGATGTATGACGGTTCGACCGCGACCGCCGAAGCCGTTTTGATGGCTCAGCGCGTCACGCGCCGCGACAAGGTTTTGATCGCAAATTCCGTTCATCCCGAATATATCGAAGTCACGAAAACTTACACACAGCACGGCGACACGGCAATCGAAACCGTCGATTTCGACAAAGAATCGGGACGCATTTCCGATCTGTCGAAGCTCGATGACAAAACCGCTTGTCTGGTCGTGCAATCGCCGAATTTCTTCGGCTGTGTCGAAGATTTGCAGAGTTTGGCGGACAAAGTTCACGCGGTCGGCGCACTTTTAATCGTCGTCGTGACGGAAGCGATTTCGTTCGGACTTTTGAAAACTCCGGGCGAATGCGGCGCGGATATTGTCGTCGGCGAAGGTCAATCTTTCGGAATCCCGATGTCTTACGGCGGTCCGCATCTCGGACTTTTTGCGTGCAAAGAAAAATACGTCCGCAATATGCCTGGAAGACTCGCCGGAATCGCTTACGACAAAAACGGAAATCGCGGTTTCGTGTTGACTTTAGCGACACGTGAACAGCATATTCGCCGCGAAAAAGCGACTTCAAATATCTGCACGAATCAAGGTTTGATCGCCCTCGCCGCCACGATTTATATGGAAGCGATGGGCAAAAAAGGCTTGCAGGAAGTTGCCGCGCAAAACGCGCAAAAAGCGGCTTATGCGAAAAAGAAGATCGCCGAAATTGAAGGTTTCTCGATTCCCTTTTCGTCGCCTACATTCAACGAATTCGTCGTCCGCGCACCGAAAAACGCGACCGAAATCCTTGAAAAACTCCGCACCGAAAACGGAATCGTCGGCGGGTTTGCTTTATCGAAATATTACGGCGAAAGCGAAAACGATTTTCTCGTTTGCGTCACGGAAACAAATACGAAAGCGCAGATCGATAATTTGGTTGAAGGCTTGAAGAATTTATGATGAATATCGGAACAACTGAAATTATCCTAATCTTATTTATTTTGATGATTTTGGTTGTTCCGATCGCATTGATAATCTTTTTTATTTTTTTTCGCGCCAAACTTTCGCAAAAAAACGCTTTTAAGAAATGTCCTTTTTGTGCAGAAATGATTCAACAGGAAGCAATTGTTTGCCGTTTTTGCGGTCGGGATTTAGCTTAATTTTTTTGAATTGATATATTTTTCGTCTGTTTTACAAGCACGAAAATAGAATGATCGGCATTTTAGTAAATTTTCTGGTGATTTTTTTTGCGGTTTATTTAGCCATAAAAGCCGCCAATTCTGTCAACTGGGCAAAAAAATGTCCATTTTGTGCCGAAGATATAAAACCTGCTGCGATCGTTTGCCGTTATTGCGGCAGAGATTTACCGCAGAAATTAGTCAACTAAAATCTAATATTTCAGTTGACCAAAATTGATAAAAATTATGCCTACACCGTTTATTGATCTTGGACTCTTTACTTTAATGGTAATTTTTATTTCGGTTTTTCTGGCAGTAAAAATGGCTAACGCAAAGGTTCTTTCAACAAAGAAATGTTCATTTTGTGCGGAGTATATAAAGTCGGAAGCAATAGTTTGCCGATATTGCGGCAGGGATTTGGTAAAATAAGTTTATGATGCCGAATACTTTAGTGAAAATTGAAATGCCGTTTTCGGTCGAGCAATTCAAACTGCCGAAAGGCGTTGACAAGCGTCTTCAAAATTTACTCGACAGGCAAGATCGCGGTGAAAAACTAACAAGTGCCGAAAAAAAAGAAGCCGAAGGTTTGGTTGATTTAGCCGAAATGCTTTCTCTTTTGCGGCTGCGTTCGGAAGAAATTTATTGGGACGGCATCCTTTTGAATGAATAATTTCAATCAAGATTTTGATCGGCGAAAATTCTTGAGTTCGGTCGGCAAAGGTTTCGGTATGATGGCTTTGTCATCAGCGGTTGTCGGTTCGTTGTTTGAAAAATTACAGGCAAAAACTCGTGAAATCGAAAATCTTTCGCCCGAACAGGTTGCTTCGGACGAAGATTATTGGACTGGCGTTCAACAGGCGTTTTCGGTCACTCGCGGAATCGTTAATCTCAATAACGGCGGCGTTTCGCCTTCTCCGCGAATGGTGACGGAAGCCTTTGTCCGTTATACGTGGCAGCAGGAAGACGCGACGGCTTATACGATGTGGCAGCTTTTGGAGCCGCAATCGGAAACGATTCGCACGGGACTCGCGGAAATTTTCGGTTGTGATTCGGAAGAAATTGCCATCACGCGCAACGCTTCGGAATCGCTCGAAACTTTGCTGATGGGAATGGATTTCAAAGCGGGTGACGAAATTCTTTCGACAACGCAGGATTATCCGCGAATGCTGACAACCTTGAAACAACGCGAAATGCGTGAAGGTTTGAAGCTGAATTTGATAAAAGTTCCCGTCGCGCCGAAGGATATAAATGATTTAGTCACGCCGTTTGAACGTGCGATCACGCCGAAAACTAAATTGATTTTGATGTCGCATCAAATCAATCTGACGGGACAAATTATGCCCGTTAAAAAAGTATGCGAAATGGCGCGGAGCAAAGGCATCGAAACAATCGTTGACGGCGCGCATTCGTTCGCGCAGTTCGATTTCAAACAGTCTGATCTCGGTTGCGATTTTTTCGGAACTTCCCTGCACAAATGGCTTTACGCGCCGAAAGGAACGGGAATGCTTTATGTCAAAAAAGACAAAATTCCGAAAATCTGGGCTTTGATGGCTTCGGAAGACAAGAATAGAAATGATATTCGAAAATTTGAAGAGATCGGCACACATTCCGCCGCGATGCGTTTGGCGATCGGCGAAGCGGTTTTGTTTCACAATGCGATCGGCGGAAAACGTAAAGAAGCGCGTCTTCGATATTTGTCGCGTTATTGGATGAACAAATTGAAAGACGTTCCAAAAGTCGGTTTCAACACTTCGTTTGACGACGCACAAAGTTGCGCGATCGGAAATTTTAAGATCGAAGGCATCGATCCCGTCGCAATCGGCAGTTATTTGATGTCGAAACACAAGATTTTTACGACGCCGATCGTGCACGAAGAATTTACAGGCATTCGCATTACGCCGAATGTTTACACGACGCTTTGGGAACTCGACAGATTCTGCGAGATCGTTGCGGGAATAGCGAAAAACGGTTTACCGAAAGTTTAATATAAAGAAATATGTCCGATAGCTTTCAAAAAAAGTATTTCTTCATACCACAAGTAAATGAGCTTGAGGTAGCAGAAATTCAATATCAAAAACTACGTAGTTTTCTTGAAAGTCAGGATTTCTCTACAACTGAGAAACGAATTTTTAGATTAATTTATGAAAAAGACGGACAAAATTATGAGGCTGAAGTTGGAAAGACCACAACCGTAAACCAAGAAGTTGTCCAAATGATTTTTCAACTTAAAAATGCAGATTCTTACCTGATTTGCACGCCAACAAGAGGATGCGATTTTAGGCATTTTCCAATTATTACAGGTAACAGCGACCATAGCGAAATACTTGAAATAATTGAATTTGATTAGTTAAATATTAATTATGAGCATTAAAAAAGTTACACAACATCCATCGCAAAATGAAGCGTTGATCTTTGAGCGTTCGCAAACGGGACGCGTCGGTTATCGTCTGCCGAAATTGGACGTTGAAGAAACGAATTTGGACGAAATTATTCCGTCGGAATTGAGAAGAACGGATGATCTCGACGGTGTGCCGGAAGTTTCGGAAGTTGACGTGATTCGTCATTTTACGCGCATTTCGACGTGGAATTATTCGATCGATCTTGGAATGTATCCGCTCGGTTCATGCACGATGAAATACAATTCGCGTCTGAACGAAAAAACAGCGCGAATCGCCGGATTTACCGGACTTCATCCGCTTGCGCCCGAAGCCGAATCGCAAGGCGCGCTCGAATTAATTTACAATTTACAGGAAGATTTAGCGGAAATTACCGGACTTCCGGGCGTTTCGCTTCAACC
>DAITPE010000394.1:0-5622 GCA_036833775.1 Pyrinomonadaceae bacterium
GGGATTTGCCGCGAGCTTTTCTCCAATTTTCGCAGCGGCTTCCGTCTGCATATCTTTATTGTCGGGATATTTCTCGAAAAGTTTGAGTTCGGTCAATTCATTATCGGGAAATAATCCCTTGACCGTTTCCCAGATCGCGCCGCGTTGGGCAAAAATCTCTTCTCCGGCTTTATCGGCAATCTTTTCGCCCGCTTTTTTGAACAATGGCGAAAGCGCGGAAACCGCCGCCGTGGCAATTGCAGTGATCGTTACAGGGTCCATAATGTTTCTCCTTGGTTTCTTGGTTTTATCTTTTGCCCTGCATTGTAGCACATTTTACAACTATGCCGCGTATGATAATCTTTTGGTATTATGTCGCAAAATTTTCAAGCCGGAGACTTTTTAATATTTCAGATCGAAAGCGGTTACGGACTCTTACGCATTCTCGGGATCGACGGAAACGATGACGAAAGAATCTATCATCTGTCGGCGTATAACGAACTTTTCCCGGACATCGAATTTGCCGATGCCGCGCTCGCCAATCCGCAAAGTTTAACGGTCAGCATCCCGCACGTCGCGCTGACAAACCGCGCTTTTCTTTCAACGCAAACCGCGCGAATGACGAATTTGCCTTTAACAGACGCGGAATTGAAACCGTTGGAAGCTTGGAAAGCCGATGCAAACGCGGAAATCTCGGACCGTTCGATTCGTTTGATGTTGGGATTGAGATAAATTTATATTTTGCCTGCGAAAGAAACGAAAATAACGAAAAAGTTAATTTTAAATCATTGATCGTTGATCGATTTGGAAAGCTTTAAACGCAATTTAGCGATTTCTTTCAATAATTTTTTCGTTCTTTTCGTTCTTTTCGCAGGCAAAAATAAAAAAGATGAGGCTTTTACACCTCATCTTTTCGGCAATATCGCTTTTTACGCGATCTATTTTATTATCTGTAAACGCTTGCGCCGACATTCGGCAGGTTATAAACCCGCGCCAGCGTGTTCAATTCATAAACAACGCTCTTCCAATTGCTCTCGATATTCCAATTGAAACGATTGTTTCGCATTGCAGTATTAATATCCGAAGCGATATTCAAACAACGTCGCACTTCGTCCTTATTTTCGATCCAACGATCGCGCCGATTAAACTCGCGTCTTAATTCATCCGTCGCCGCTTCGAGATTTCGCGCCTTGCGGTTCAAAACATCTTCGCGCCGCGAATTATCAAGACGGCTTCTGTCCAAATTTCGATCGAATTGACGCTGAAAAACATCGATCCGCGTTTCGAGATTATTGATCATCCGATCGATCTGCGCTTTTGTATAGCCTGCCCGCCGATTCTGCGCTTCGGCACTCGAGATCAACATAAAAACTGAAAACAACATCGCCGCTGCGATGAATGAATTTTTGATAACTTTTCTCATAACTAAAATCTCCTTCTATTTTGAAAAATTACCAGCCCGCATTTTATGACGGTTTGAAATCGTGTTTGGTCGAAGAAATTTTATTTGCGCGGAATTTTGTCGAGATTTTTGGTCGTTTGTTCGATCACGGAAGGCGAAATGTAATCATCGAATTTCGGCTCGTTGAGCAATTGATTAGTTTTGACGCTTTCGATCTGCGGCGTTTCGTTTGTTTCTTCTTTTTTGCCGCTTAATCCTTTCGGAAGCTGTTTTTTAAGTAGTTGCAAGCGAATAAAAATCTGCGCCTGCCAAAAGAAAACCGCCGTTAAGAAACCAGCCGTCAAATAAATGATGAACGGCGTTCCTTCTTTGCCGAGAAACATCGCATACAAGGTGATTGCCAAGGCAAGACTGCCGACTGCGGTCATCACATTCAACACCGAATTTGCAAGAAGATGCGTTTCAGGCGTGTTTTGTCGTTTGATCTTGTCGAAATCGGGCAAAAATGTTCCGCAATTTCGGCAATAATTGTTTGTTTGTTGATCGGCGTTTCCGCATTTCGGGCAAAACATATTTTTTATTTGAATGTTCAGTAAAATCCGTCGCTAAAATTTACGTTTCGATCGCGAAAATGTTCAATTTAACGAATTAAATCTTACGGCGTTTGAGTTCCTTTGCAATGAGATCGAGTTCGCGGCTGACTTGTCCCGCAACCGAAGTATTTTCTTTCGCACGTCGAATCAAATACGGCACGGCATCTTTCACGGGACCATAAGGAACGTATTTCGACACATTGTAATCGTTTTTTGCCAAAACATACGAAAGATTATCGCTCATTCCGTAAAGCTGAGAGAAATTAGCGTTCGGATGATCGTGCGGAATTCCTTTTTTATGCATCTTTTCCGCCATTTGTTTCGTGCTGATCTCGTTATGCGTTCCCGCAACAAACGCGATCGTGTCGATATTTTCCAAGCAATAATCGACTGCCAAATTGTAATCGCGATCGGTTGATTCTTTGTCGGGCTGAATCGGCGAAGGATAACCCATTTCTTCGGCGCGTTCGCGTTCTTTTTCCATATACGCACCGCGCACGAGCTTGACGGCGTATAAAAACCCTTCGGCTTTCGCCTGCGCGTGAAAATCTTTGAGCATTTGCAGCCCGTCAGTTCGATAAAGCTGAATCGTATTGAAAACGATATGCTTTTCCGTGTTGAACTTTTTCATCATCGCAATCGCCATATTATCGATGGCTTTTTCGATCCAAGTTTCTTCGGCATCGATAAAAATCTGCTGATCAACCGCGTGTGCGCGTTCGCAGATTTGCTCGACGCGACCTTGAATGCGCTCCCATTTCGCTTTACTTTTTTCGGGAAGTTCGATGCCGCTGCTAACCTTTTCGAGCGTTCCGAGCGGCGCGATTCCGGTAACTTTGAAGACCGCAAAAGGAATGTCGGGATCGTTCTTCGCACGTTCGATATTTTTAAGAATTTCGTTTTTGGCGGCTTCAAAATCTTCTTCGGTCGTTTTGCCTTCGACCGAATAATCGAGAATCGTGCCGATGTTCGATTTGCCGAGTTTATCGACCGTTTCGCCGCATTCTTCGATCGTTTCGCCGCCGCAGAATTGTTCGTAGATCGTATTTTTGATGATTCCTTTGACGGGCAAGCCGATATTCAAAGCGAATTTTGCAGCGGAAGTTCCGAGTTCGCTTAAGAACGGCGAATTCATAAACTTGAATAAACGGTATTTTTCTTTAAGTTCCGAGTTGGTTTTGTCGGCAAAAGCGGTTTCTGTGTCTTGAAAATTCAAGCTAAATTCAGTCATTGATATTCTCTAATTCTTTTAAAAATTTGATGGCTTCTTCTGAAAAAACGATTCGGTCGTAAACGTCCGAGAGCTTTAAGTTGACTCCGATCGATTCGAGTTTACATTCTTTATCCAAGCCGATATAAGTATAAATTTTCCAACTTTTATCTTCTTGTCTGATGAAATGTTCGATGTGCGGAATATCCTGCGAAACCAAAATATAATCGGTCAAAGTGTCGTTAAACATCCGGTAACGCACAAATTTTGCGCCGCGATCGTATTCGTCGGTCGAATCGGACAAAACTTCGACGATCAAAGTCGGATTCAAGATCACGTCCTTTCGTTTGTCGTGATATTTCACTTCTCCGCAGATCACGACGACATCGGGATAAGAAAACATTCCTTTCATCGATTTTCCGACGTTCGTAGTAAACCCGCCCGATTTTATTTTTGCGTCTTTGACACGCGCCTGACAATCTTTTCCCTTTAATTGTTGATGAAATTCGCTCGTCAGATTAACCGAAATGATTCCGTGCGCGTCGCTTTCGCCCGCCATTTCAAAAATTTCGCCGTCAACGTATTCGTGTTTTTCAACAGATGCGCGTTCCATCTCCAGATATTCGTCAACCGTGTAGAGTTTTTTCAGTATTTCGGGATTGGTCGCCATAATTCATAATTTAACTATAATTTCCGCCAAACACAAAAGCGGCTTTGTTTCTTCGCATCAATTGGATTATCATTTTTGTTTTTGATAAGAAACTGTTATGAGTAAAGGATTAACAAAGAGAAGCGATAATTATTCCGAATGGTATAACGAATTGGTCGAAAAAGCCGATCTCGCCCAACATTCATCGGTGAAAGGCTGTATGGTCATCAAACCTTACGGCTATGCGATCTGGGAAAAGATGCAGCGTGCGCTTGATGATATGTTCAAAGCGACCGGACACGTCAACGCTTATTTCCCGCTGTTCGTGCCGAAATCGTTTCTTGAAAAGGAAGAAGAACACGCCGAAGGTTTTGCGAAAGAATGTGCGGTCGTAACGCATTATCGTTTGAAGGCGAACCCGGAAGGCAAAGGTTTGGTCGTCGATCCCGATGCGAAACTGACCGAAGAACTGATCGTGCGTCCGACTTCGGAAACCGTGATTTGGAATACTTACAAAGGTTGGATTCAGTCTTGGCGCGATCTTCCTTTGCTCATCAATCAATGGGCAAACGTCGTGCGCTGGGAGATGCGGACGCGGATTTTTCTGCGGACTACTGAATTTTTGTGGCAGGAAGGTCACACGGCACACGCAACCAAAGAAGAAGCGATCGAGGAAACCAACAAAATGCTCGGCGTTTACGCGGAATTTGCGGAAAGCTGGATGGCGGTTCCCGTGATTCAAGGCGCGAAGAGCGCGAACGAGCGTTTTGCGGGTGCGGAAGATACGTTGTGCATCGAAGCCTTGATGCAGGACGGAAAAGCCTTGCAGTCGGGCACTTCGCACTTTTTGGGGCAGAATTTTGCGAAGTCGTTCGACGTTCAGTTTACGAATAAAGAGGGCAAACTCGAATATGCGTGGGCAACTTCTTGGGGCGTTTCGACGCGTTTGATGGGCGCGTTGATTATGGCTCATTCGGATGATAAAGGTTTGGTTCTGCCGCCCAAGCTCGCACCGATACAGGTCGTTATTATTCCCATTTATAAAGGCGAGGAAGACCTTGCGAAGATTTCGGAAGCGGTCAATCCCGTGTTTGAAGCGTTGAAGGCGAAAGGAATTTCGGTGAAATACGACGACGACGACAAACAGCGTTCGGGTTGGAAGTTTGCGGAGTATGAACTCAAGGGCGTGCCTGTGCGGTTGGGCTTGGGAATGCGTGATTTGGAGAACGGAACGGTCGAAGTTGCGCGGCGCGACACTTTGACGAAGGAATCGAAACCGCTCGCGGGCATCACGGAATATGTCGAGAGTCTTTTGGACGAAATTCAGGCGAATATTTACGATAAAGCCTTGAAATTCCGCGAAGAAAACACGTTTGTTGTTGACACTTGGGACGATTTCAAAACGCAGATCGAAAAAGGCGGCTTTATTCTCGCGCATTGGGACGGCACCGCCGAGACCGAAGAAGCGATCAAAAACGAAACGAAAGCGACGATTCGCTGTATCCCTTTCAACAGCGCGGAAATGGCTGGAAAATGCGTCTATTCAGGCAAAGATTCCGCCAAACGCGTCGTGTTTGCAAGAGCGTATTAGGTAAATTACGAATTATCAATTACGAATTACGAATGATTTTTTGTTGAAATCAGACATTTGTGATCGAAAATTCGTTTCTAACATCAAAAATCGATAAACATCAATAAAGACAGGCGTTTTCTGCAAAGGAAACGCCTTTTGTATTCCGTGGCGAACGGTCACTTGTATTTGGCGGACGCTTACTTGTATAAGAAAGTC
>DAITPE010000395.1:0-5578 GCA_036833775.1 Pyrinomonadaceae bacterium
TCAATTGTTTTAAATGTTCCATTTTCTAGTTTTTGGTCTTTGGTTTTTGGTCTTTGGTTTTCGAAAAATCTAAAAACCAAAAACTAAATACTAAAACCTATTTTTCTATCCTAAATGATGAATATAAATTACTCGGTTCTAAAACTGTTTCTTCGATCTCTTCGACTTTCGCATAAACCGGTCCGGTCAAAAGGTCGTTCTTAAAATCTTCGACCGCGTTTGCATCGCCTTCGGCTAAAGATTCGACGCTGCCGTCGGGCAAATTTCTGACATAGCCCCAAACCTGATGACGCGCCGCCGTCCGCTGTGTAAAAAATCTGTAACCGACGCCTTGCACGATTCCGCGAATGATAAATTTTCTTGCAATCTTCATAGAAATTTCAAATTTCAGATTTCAAATTCCAGATTAAGTCGTCCAATTTGGAATCTGAAATCTGAAATTTGAAATCATTATCCGAGCGCGTCCAAACATTCCATTAAAGTTCGCTGGCGGCAAGTGTAGATCGGCATTCCGCTCAAGGTAAATTTGCTTGCCGTCGTTTCGCGGAGTTCTTCGGCAAGCGCAAGAAAATCTTTCGGTTCGTCGGTTTCAAAACAGATCAAATATTCTTTTTCGCTGAATCCGAACGAATGCGTCATATGTATTTTTATGTTCGGAAATCTTTTCCCGACCATAAAATTTTCTTCGACGAGCGCGTCGCGTTCTTCGCCCGATTTTTTATACCATTCGCTGTATTTTCCGCACGGATAAACGAACAGATATTTTTTTTCGCCCGGTTTGACGTGATAGCGGTCTTCGGAATTCGGTTTATCGTCGCGTTCGATAAACATCATTTTTTTCGTCACTGAAAGATAATTGTCGGCGGTTTCGAGATAGCTTCCCAAGTTTGTGCGGTAAAGTTTGGCGGTCATTTCCTGAATCAGATCGAGCGAATGCCCGACGCGCCAAAACATCAGATCGGCTTTTGAATCGAAGCCGACGAGCGAATACGAAAAAAGCAGAAAATCTTGGCTGAAACGATTGTAAACGCTTTGAAATTCGCTTTTGAAAATGCGCTTCGTGTCGCCGTTCAGCTTGCGCCATTCGGGATTGACGCGAAAGAACATAAAATTTACGAATTGTTTATCAACATTCGGGGATTGCTGAGGGTCTTTGTTATCCGCAACGAGGCGCAAACCGCCTGTTTCGTGGATTTCCTTGTCAAAATTAAATAAGTCCATCATTAGATTTGAGTAAAACTTCGGAGGAGTTCGGATTCGGATTTCAAAATGCCGAATCCGAATCCGAAAATCAAATTACATCACGGCTTCGTCAGCCGAGGGTCCGTATATCGACGGAACGGGAATGTCTAAAAGACGCATATAAACCGACAATTGCCCGCGATGATGAATGACGTGATTCATCACGAAAGTCCGCATCACGACAGCTTTCGGCATCGTAAAATAAATCTGTTCGCCGTTTCGCATTGACCAATTTTCCGCCATCGTTTCGTTTGATGTTCCGTTTAAGATTTCTAAAGCGGCATTGGAATTTTCATCCAAATCGGCAACCATCTCCGCCGCATCCTTATATTCTCTCGGTTTATAATCAAATTTCGAAAAATCCAATTCCGGCTGTGTCAATGTTTCTTTCGTCCAACTGATCATTTCGACAACGTGACCTGCGAGACGTTCGAGTGTCATTGATTTTTCATGCGGTTTCCAACCGAATTTATCCGCCGGAAGACGTTCCAGCATTTTTCTGGTTGATTGAATTTCCTGCCGTAATTCAGCCGCCAACATTTGACCCATACTCATTGTTTGCTCTTTTTGACCAACGCTCATAAATTTAATTATCTCCTTTATAGTTTTTTTAGATTTTTCGTTTTCGGCAAAGGCGAATGCGTGAATATTGTGCCAATTTTTGCGTCGGATGTCCAAAGCAAGTTTCGAGATTTACCATTCGGCTTTTTTAAATTATGATTTATTGAGACTTAATTTGAATCGTCGTAAATATCGAATTATGAAACGCCTTTTCGCCGCTTTTGCAACATTGATTTTCGCTTCTGTTTTCGCGAACGCGCAACAGCGTCCGCTGATCACGGACGACGTTGACATCACGCCCGAAGGCGCAGTCGAAATTTCTGCCGGAGTCGATTTTCTACAAAACGCAAAGTTTCCGCTTTCGGGTTTGAAAGGCGACCAAACACGCGTCGGCGACATTCGCGCAAAAGTCGGTTTTGCCAAAAACGTCGAATTTCAAGTAGAAGGCGTTTTGCAGGACTTTCTCGCAATAAATTCCGCAACCCCTTCGCCGATTCCGCTGAGTTTGGACGGAAATTCGACCAACGACGCAGGCGATTTCATTCTTTCGACCAAGATCAAGCTCCGCAACGAAACGCGCAATCTTCCCGCGCTCGGTTTCAAATTCGGTTTTCAAATGCCGAACACCGACCAAGCGCGCGGCATCGGCACGAATCAAATCAATGTTTTCGGCAAAGTCTTGGTGCAGAAAAAATTCGGCAAACGCGCCGGAAAAGCTCCGCGTGCGAATATTTACGGCAATATCGGTTTGGGAATTATGACCGCACCGATCGAAAGATTTACGCAAAACGACGTTTTGCTTTACGGCGTTGCGGGAATTTTCCGTGTCACCGACCGCATCAATATTGCGAGCGAAATAAACGGTCGCGCCAACACGCGAAGCGGCGACGCACCGCTCGGAACGGAAAGTATTTCGCAATTTCGCATCGGCACACAGATCAGAGCTTCAAATCTTCGCTTCGACACCGCCGCAATTTTAGGTTTAACCAAATACAGCCCGCGCACCGGAATCACTTTCGGCGTAACTTACGTTTCACCAAGCATTTTCAAACCGGCGCAATAATTAAAACTGCTAAAATAATTAGTAGTTGATAATTAATAATTGATAAATATTTGCTTTATCTATCAATTATCAAATCTTAATTATCCATTATTTCAGCAGTTTTTCTTACGATTCAAAAAGAATGCCCGATAATTTATTTGTGATTATTCAGAATTATTCTAATTTAACTGCACTCTAATCAAATGATTTATTGGCGAATTTCCCTTCCCGATATTCGGCGCAGTTTTTATCGCTTCGGTCACAAATCTTTTCGCGGTTTCAACCGCTTCGACCAAACTTTTTCCCAAAGCCAAATTCGCCGCAATCGCCGCCGCGAGTGTGCATCCCGTTCCATGCGTCGCCGTCGTTTCGATAAAATCGGCTTCAAAAACGTGCAATTCGTCGCCGATAAAAAGAAAATCTTTTGCTTTTCGGACTTCGGGCTTTGGACTTTGGACTTTGGACTTTGATTTCAAATCCGCAATCCCAAATCCCGAATCCGAAATTGAAAGGTGTCCGCCTTTTATCAGCACATTTTTCGCGCCGAAACTCTGCATTTTCCGCGCCGCCATTTCGATTTCTGAAAAAGTTTCGATCTTCATTTGCGCGATGCGTTCGGCTTCAGGAATGTTCGGCGTGATAATGTCGGCAAGCGGAAAAAGTTTTTCGATGAGAACTTTCAAAGCCGCGTCGTCGATCAGATTGAAACCCGAAGTCGAACGCACGACCGGATCGACGACGAAGTTTTTCAAGTTATTTTCCTTCACGATCCGCCCAACTTCTTCGATAATTTCGCGCGTCGGTAGCATTCCCGTTTTCAGCGCGTCAACTTCAAAATCATCCAAGATCGGCTCGATCTGACGGCGAACCGTTTCCGCCGTTTGATTTTCCACGCCGAAAACGCCCTGCGTATTTTGAAACGTCAACGACGCGATCGCCGCCGCCGCGTAACAGCCGAACGCCGAAAAAGTTTTAATATCCGCAATAATTCCCGCGCCGCCCGAAGGATCGACTCCGGCAATCGTCAAACAAATCTTGTTCATATAAATATTTTAAAGCAAAGAGGCAAAGACGCAGTGATACAAAGAAACAGAAAGATTTTTTTATAACTTTGCGTCTTTGCATCTTCGCGCCTTTGCGTTAATAAAATTATTCAAAAACCGAATCGCCGCAAATCCGTCCGCAATTTCTAAAACTTCCATGTAATTCGTTTCGTCGATTCCGCCCAGCGCGATGACGGGAAAATCTTCCAATTTTTCGCAAACTTCGCGCAATTTTTCGAGTCCGACAGGTTCGCCTTTGTTCGGCGAATGAAAGATCGGGCTGAAAGTCACGAAATCCGCGCCGTTTGCTTTTACTTCCAACGCCTTTCCGAGCGTGTGAACCGAAACGCCGATGATGAAATCTTTCGGAAAATTGGCGCGAATCGTTTCCGCCGAAAGCGATTTTTCGGTCAAATGAACGCCGTCCGCATCTGCCGCAAAAGCAACGTCGGCGCGGTCGTTTATTAGTAATTTCGTATTGGAATCTTTCGTGATCTGCGCGGCGTTTTTTGCCAATTCGTAAAGCAGTTTGGCGGAAAGTTGTTTTTCACGAATCTGAATTAAAGAGATTTCCGCTTCGACGGCGCGTTTGATGATTTCAAGAATTTCGCCCTGTTTTTCGGCAAAATTTTCTGCGTTTGTTTCGCCTTTCGTGATGAGATAGATCAGTTTATTACCAATTTTCTGCAAAATCTATTTCTCTTCTTTGCCTTCAAAAACGCGGACACTTTTTTTGAAATGCGCGATTTCCCAGAAAGCGATGAGCAAATTTAAAACACCAAGTCCTGTTACTGCGCCGCGCACCCAAGTTGACGCAACCGCCGCGCGAATCACCGGAAGTCCTGTTTTATCAGCCAAAAACGCGAGCAAATAATTATCGCCCCAATCGCCGAACGCACCGATGCTCAGCCACGGAAGCAAGATCAGAATAACGCCGAGCTGCAAGCAAAGGATGATAAAAAAAATGACGGTCAGTTTTGCAACCATAAATGATTGATTCTTAAAGGTTTATCTAGTTTCTTTTTGTAGCATTTTTGCTAGTTTTTGTAATTCGCCGTTGGTTTCCGTTAGTTTCTTATTTTCCACGTTGGCACACTATAGGCACACTAGAATTTCTATCAATAAACCTTTGCAGATAAACGAAAAGTTCGGCTTTTTACCTACAAAATTTATTTTAGCTTAATTTATTGCAGATTCAAGTTTCTTTTCAGATATTTCTTTTTAGATTCTTTTCTATTGTAAATGTTGCCTTTCTGTTTATAATAATTTCATTCCGTTTTACTTACTTTTTGAAAAATGAAACTTAATACTCAGAATCCGAAACATTCGTTAAACAAGGCATTTTTGAAACAGCGTCCTTTGCGTAGTGAGATTGAACTTTTTAAGGATAATTTGAAAGGTTTGCTTGCGAAAGTCGAAGCGAAGGAATCCGAAGAAAATAAGAAGAATCACGTCCGCGATTTTTTGCTTGATACCTATTACAAGAATAGCCACGAAATAAACACCAAAGACCGCAAAGACCTTGTGATTCATTTGGGCAAATCGGCGCAGGATAAAGTCGGCGTGATTATCGAAGCGAAAAGTCCCGACAATAAAGCCGAAATGCTTCGGCAAGATAAATTAAACACGAAGGCTTTTCACGAACTCGTTTTATATTATTTTGACGAACGGCAAGCGAAGGAAAACGCCG
>DAITPE010000396.1:0-5573 GCA_036833775.1 Pyrinomonadaceae bacterium
CATTTTATCCGAAGTTCCTTCGGGCAAAAGATATTTTACGTCGGCTTCGGTCAGCGTCGAAAAGCGCACCTTTATTTTGTCGGGCGTAAAAATCCTGACTTCGGGTTTGTAGCCGTCTTCGCCGAAAAACTGCGAATCGCCCTGGATCGACTGCATCGTGTGATATTCGCTGTGCGGATCGACGATCAAAACGGCGGCGCGGTTGTAATCGTTCATCAATTCTTCGATAAAAACGCCCGCCGTGTATGATTTTCCCGAACCCGTCGAAGCAAGAATCGCCAAGTGAGTCGAAACAACGTCTTTGACGGAAAGAATCACGGGAACTTCACCCGCTTCGCGCGTCAGCAAACTTCCGACGTGCGCCGAGCCGATCTCCGAAGCCTTTTTTGAACTGAGCATTTCCGACAAAGTTTCCGAAGATGCGAGAAAAACAGGCTGTCCCGGATTCGGCGGAATGCGCGGATTGTTGAAATCCTTAACTTTGCGGTCGAAATAACCGATCGTTTCGACCTGAATCTCGTAAATCTCACAGCCGTCACCATCCAAACCGATCAGCGAAGAAACGAGCGCGGGCGGAGTGTTCGGGTCGGACAAAAAAACGTCGGGCAGATTGCGGACAAGCTTGCGTGATTTGATCGTGCCGATAATGCGCCGATCCTTGCCGCCGACGTTCGCCGTGTAATAAACAAATTCGCCGATGCGCGTTTTCTCGTTGTCCTTCGTAATAAAAAGATATTCGTGCGGCAATTCGCCCGGTCCTTTGACCGTTCCTGTCAGAAAATCTGTTGTCATAATTTTATCTGCGATTCGGCGGATGTTTACCGACCGAAAATAAAGCCCACCGAAGATTTTTAACTCCTTTGCGATTGAGTTTTAATGCCGTCACGGTCGCTCTGCCGATCGCCGTCAAGCCGAAAATCTCGGTGAAATCACTACTCCAAACGAAATGTTCAGACCAATTTTGCGAGCGCGGATCGAACAATTTTACGTTCGTTTCGCTGACATTATCAAACGCTTCGGTTTTTGCCGCTTTGTGCGAATTACAACCTAAACACGAATAAGCAAGATTTTCTTTGACGGTTTTTCCGCCAGTTTTTCGCGGATTGATATGTTCGACGGCAAAGGATTCGGCGGAGAAACTTTCTTGGCTCAGGCAATACTCGCAAACAAAATCAGCGCGTTCGGCGACAAACTTTCGCAGTTTGGCGGGAACGTATTTCGATTCAATCATAATTCGGAAATTTAATACCGATCTGCGTCATTGTTTCTTCCAAATCGAGTCCGCGCAGTTTTGACAATTCCGCCAATTTTTTCATTCGTCGGGCGTGAAATTCTTCCAGTGAATCGGATAATGCCACTAATTCTGCGTATTCCGTTTCGCTCAATTCACGAACTTCCGAATCTTTCCGCAAAGATTTCAGCCGCGCCAATTTTTCCGTCGAAAATGTCCGGTAAATGCTTTTCAAAATCTTGGTTTCTGCATCGCTCAAACTTTTCGACTTGTTTTTTGCCCGAAGAATCAGAATCTTTTTAATAATATCTTCCAATTCGTTGTTCGGCAGACGTTTGACCGCATCGAGAATCTGTCTTTGCGATATATTTTGTGTGATTGAACTCATAAATCTTCTCTTTCGGATTTACCATTTTATCATTTAAAGATATTCGTGCCGCAATTTGACCGTTCCTGTCAAAAAATCCGTCGTCATAATTTTAAGTTGAAAAGAGTAAATTTACGAGGTCGATTATAACACGACCGCCGCGCTGAAACCTTTATAAAATATATTATAAAAGCGGGCATTCGATGATTTGAAATTTACGCTTGTCTTTAAGGTCAAGCGTGTAAATTTTTCCTTGCAATCGAAGTTGTAAATCAGCTATTCTTTCAAAGTTTCCGATTCTTTCTCAGATACAGTTTCCCGATAATTTAAAAAAATCTTATCGCTTCCCCGGCGTTTGCAAACTGCCGACCGGCTCGAACTGTGTAAAAAATCAAACTTTTCGGAGTTTAAAAAATCAATGAAAATAAAATACGGTTTCTTGTTCAGCCTGACGGCTCTGCTTTTTTTCTTGTCTTTTTCATCTGCGGCAAACGCGCAGAAAAATATTGGCGTTAAAACGAAAACTTTCGGTATCGTCAACACCGATCTGACAATTGCGACGAGCGACACGCCCGATCCGGTGATGCGCGGTGAAAATGTAACTTATACGATCACGGTCACGAATCTGACTACCGCGCAAGCGCAAAATTTTACGCTACGGGCATTCACTTCAACCAATTCGACGTTTGTTTCTTTTACCGCGCCGAACGGGTTTACCTGCACCACGCCGATGGTCGGCGAAGGCGGACAGGTCAATTGTTCTGCGCCGACAGTTGCGGGAAGTTCGACTAATATTTTTACGATGGTCGCCAATGTCCCCGCGAATGTCGGAATCGGCGCATCGCTTTATATGCCGGTCGATATTACCGCCTCGAACGATACGAACGGCGGAAATAATTCGGCGGCGGAAACGACCGATCTCGCAGGCGGAGTTTTTGTAAATGACGCTGGCGGAAATTTTCAGACGACAAATATCAACACGCCGTTTTCAAACAATCTCAGAGTGCGCGTGACGGATGGCAACGAAGTTCCGCTTTCGGGCGTGAATGTGACATTTACCGCGCCTTCTTCTGATGCGAGCGGCACATTTACGGGCGGAACGACGACCGCTGTGGTGACGACCGATGTTGACGGCTACGCGACCGCGCCGACCTTTACGGCAAACGGAAGCGTCGGTAATTATATCGTTACGGCAACCGTTCCTGACGCAAACAGTTCGGTTGAGTTTAATTTAACCAACGTCGCGCCGATGACTTTTACGGTCACAAATACCAATGACGACGGCGCAGGCAGTTTGTATCAGGCGATTCAGGATGCCAACGACAATTCAGGCGACGACACGGTCGTTTTCGATCCGGCTGTCTTTTCTACGCCGCAGACGATCGTTTTAACCGGCGGCGAGATTTTTGTTGCGGGTAACGGTTCGCTGACGATCAATGGTCCGGGCGCGGATAAATTGACGATTTCGGGAAACAATTCGAGCCGTATTTTCTCTGTTTCAGGCGATCTCATTTTGAACGATTTGAAAATTGTGAACGGCTCGAATGCAGAAGACGGCGGCGCGATTTCTACTTTCGGAAACAGACTGCAAATCAACCGTTGCGCCTTTTACAACAACACGGCAGACCAAGGCGGCGCGATTTCGGCAGTTGCTTCGGAATTGATCGTTAATCAAAGCACGTTTTTCGGCAACAATTCAACAACCGTCGGCGGTGCGATTCTAATTTTTGCGGTCGAAGGAAGTTCGACGACGAGCATCGTAAATTCGACGTTTAATCAAAATACGGCGGCGCGCGGCGGTGCGATCTATAAAGGTTCGGCAATTTTCGGCGGCGATCCGCTCGAACTAAATCTGACGAGCGTGACGATTGCCGGAAATACGGCAACCGATACGGGCGGCGGGCTTTTTATCGAAGAAGGAAACGTGCGAATAATCAATTCGATCGTTGCCGGAAATTCGTCAAACGACATCAACGGCACGATCATTTCGCGCGGCTACAATCTGATTCAATCAACATCCAACACGGTTTTCACGGGCGGAATGCCGCAATCGACCGACATAATCGGTGTAAATCCGATGCTTTCACCTTTAACCAACAACGGCGGAAAGACCGATACGATGGCGTTGGCGGAAGGAAGTCCGGCAATCGACAAAGGCACTTCATCAAACGTTCAGCTTCCGCCACTCGCAAAAAATCAGAAATCGAAAAATGCGCGGCAGAATCTTGCGCCTTTGATAACGACCGATCAGCGCGGCGAGATGCGTCCGAGCGATTTTTTCAATATTCCGAACACGGGCGACGGTGCAGACATCGGCGCGTTCGAACTTACTGCGCCGACCGCCGCAAATGCGTCAATTACGGGAAAAATCGTCACTTCTGACGGAAATACGGCAGGCGCAATCGTGACGCTCACCGACCAAAACGGGCAAACGCGCACGATTCATACAGGTTCGTTCGGGAATTTTACGTTTGAAGAAATTCCGTCGGGCGCAGTTTATGTCATCAGCGTTCAGCACAAACGCTACCGATTTTCTTCGCAAGTAATTTCCTTGAATGAAGATGTGCGTGATTTGATATTTACGCCGCTCGATTAGCGGAAAGTTTTACCCGCAAAATTATTCTTGGAAAAGCAGATTTGTGCTTTAAATAAGAAAAAATCGCCGTTACCGATCATTGAAAGTAACGGCGATTTTTTTGTGAACGACTGTAAAAATGAATTGATTCTTTTTTGAAACTATCGTAAAACTGTGTCGTGTATTCTCCAATGAACACTTCAATTTATCCCGAAATTCAGTTGAAAAAGCTTTTGTCGATAATGATTTTCGCGATTGGTTTGAATCTCTGCGCTTTCGGTCAGGTCGGTCCCGGCGTTGGTGCGGGAACGGTCGATGCGAGAGAAGTCGTTCGTGCGGCGGCGAAGGTTTTGAGCGAAACGCAAAGCGTAAAATACAAAGCCGTTTATCAAGGAAGCGGCGCGTTTTCAACTCATTCTCCGTTTGTTTCAGGCGTGGTTGCGATCGAAAAGCTCGCGCCGAATAATCCGTTCAAAGCAAAATTTGCGGCAAGCGGAACTTTTTATCAAACCGGAAACGGCGAAGCACAAAAATTTCACACTGTCTTTGACGGCACGACGATCAACCGTCTGCGTCCGAAAGAAAATGCGGTGATTCAAAAAACGCCTGACGTTAATAATCCGACGGAAAGAAAGCTCGGATTCGTGACATCATTTTTCGGAGGCGGCGCGTATCAATTGATGTTGTTTGAAATGCTCGAAAATGCGCCGCTGAAACTTCAAACCGAGTCGAATTTGTTCGATTACGAAGGCAGAACAGTAGTTGAAAATGTGCTTTGTCACGTCGTTTATCTCGAATATTCACGAAACGAAAAAACGATTCGGGAACGCTGGTATTTCGGTGTCAACGATCATTTTCCAAGACGCTATGAGCAATTGGAAACCGACGACAAAGAACGTCACGGCGCGTTCCTCTTGACGCTTTTCGATGTGCAGTTGGATAAAAAACTTTCATCTTCGGAATTTACGTTTGCCGCGCCGAAAGGTTTTCGCGTGAAGCCTTTTGAGACACCGATAAATCAAGGACTTTTGCCGATCGATTCCGCCGCGCCGAATTGGACGCTTTTCGATGCGTCGAAAAATGAACATTCTTTAAGCGATTATCGCGGAAAGGTGATTGTGATGGATTTTTGGGCAACTTGGTGCGGTCCGTGCATAAAATCAATGCCCGATCTGCAAAAACTTTACGATAAATACAAATCTCGCGGTGTCGAAGTGATCGGAATAAACGTCTGGGAAGAAAGCAACGCCGCACTTTATATGCGCGAACGCGGGTTTACATACAATTTACTGTTGAACGGCGAAGAAACGGCGAAGTTGTATAAAGTCATTAATTTACCGACCTTATACATCATCGGAACCGACGGCAAAATAATCTACCGCACGACGGGTTCGCCGAAA
>DAITPE010000397.1:0-5573 GCA_036833775.1 Pyrinomonadaceae bacterium
GCAGCCTGCGCCGATGATTTCCGCGTAAGTTTTCAATTGTTCGACGGCGGCGATGCGGTATGTGTCCAAAGTGACTAATTCAACGCGGCGTTTTTCGTGTAAAGCGATACGCGCGGCGAGCTTTGCGATCGTCGTCGTTTTGCCGACTCCGGTCGCGCCGATCACTGCCAAGATCGAAGGTTTTCCTTCTTGCAGCGGATTTGAATCGAATTTTACATACGAAGCCAAAGATTTCAGCAAGGCAGTTTGCGCGAGAAATTCGGTTCTGACCAAACCTTTTTTGTATAAAGGCACGATGTCGGCGATAACTTTATGTGCAAGTTCATTAGAAATTCCGGTTGCGGAAAGATCCAAATAGGCTTCATAAAACGGCGATTCAAAGATTTCGTCGAACATTTCGAGATCGATGCCGTTTTGCCAAGGAAGCGTGTTTTGACGATTAACAAATGCGCTGATCGAGAATTTGACTTCGCGCAGCTCGGCGCGTAAAAGTTCCAATTCACGACTGTTCGTGTTTTGCGATGTCGTTTCGTTTTCATTGATTTTTAATGTGGGAGTTGTGGGAGTTTTTAAAGTGTTTATTGTGGGAGTTGCGGGAGAATCTGCGAAAACAGGTTTTGAAACCATCTTGCGGCGATGAACGACTTGCGGTGCGGTCGTGGCGATTTCGACTCTTTCGATCGGTTTCGGCTGAAACGAACTTGCTTTTGTCAAAACTGCAACTTCATTGTCGAATTCATTTGCCGAAGCCGCGCGAAGTTTCAAAGCCTGAAGCAATTGTTCTTTACCGAAATCATTTTTGATTTCCGTCTGCTTCTCCGAAACTTTCGGAATCGCCGGCGTGTTGTCTGTAAAGCTCAAACTCAATGTCGTCAACGGAGAATTTTTTTCTTTTTTCACGGGAGTTTCTTTTTTCAATGCATTTTCACCCGAAGCCGCCGCGCTGATCTCGATCTGCGTTTCCGCGCCGAATCCTAAAAAACCTTTGGTCTGCACGCGCTTTGTTTCAAGAACGAAAGCATTTTCGCCTAAATCCTGTTTGATCTTTTCCAATGCTTCGCGCGTCGTCGAGCCTCTGTATTTTTTAACCTGCATCATAATTTTTCTAATTTCTTTCGTTCGGCGTTTCTCTTTCGTTTGAAAATCTGTGGGAGAAGATTCGTGGAAGATTTCTTTCAGATTTTCGTGGGAGAAACTTGTTTGTTTTCAAATGATTAACTGATTAATTGACCATTCCCATCGAAACCAATCTGACGTTTGCAGCGACTTCGCCGTGGGCGATCACTACCAACTCAGGCAAGAACCGTTCCGTAAGTTTTCTGAGGTGCGGACGAACCATCGAAGAGCATAAAACAACAGGCTGCGACATTACCGCCGCACGACACGCCGTTTCGATTTTTTCGAGCAATTGTCTGCCGAAATCCGGCTCGATCACTTGATTTTGCGCGCCTCCGAGCAATCCGAGCCGTTCGGCGATCTGAGTTTCCAAACGCGGATCGAGCGTCAAAACGGAAAGCTCACCGCTTTCATTTGCCAAACTCGCCGAGATCGTTCGTGCCAACGAACCGCGCGCCGCTTCTGTCAAAGCATTGACATCACGCGTCACGACTCCGACATCCGTAATGGTTTCGAGAATCGTCGCCAGATCGCGGATCGGAACGCGTTCACGAAGCAGATTTTGAAGAACTCTCTGCGTTTCGCCCAAAGACAAAACTTTCGGCGTTGCTTCTTCGACGGTTTTCGGATGAGTTTCCGCCAAATTATCGAGCAATTGACGCGTTTCCTGACGACCTAAAAGTTCGTTCGCGTAGCGTTTGATAATTTCCGCAAGATGTGTGCAGACAACAGTTGTGGGATCAACGACGGTGTAACCGGCAGTTACGGCACGGTCGCGGTCTTCACTGCGGCGAATCCAAACGGCAGGCATTCCAAACGCCGGATCGGTCGTTTCGATTCCTTGAATTTTCTCGCGCACAACGCCCGGATCGATCGCCAAATAACCTTCGGGATGAATTTCTCCCGTCGCGATTTTTTCGCCTTTGAGCAATATCGCATATTCACGCGGCGCAAGCTGTAAATTATCCGTAACGTGAACGGATGGAACAATTATGCCGAGTTCCATCGCGGCTTGACGGCGAATTTCACGGATGCGGTTCAAGAATGATTCTTCCTGACTGACCAATCCGATCAAACCGTAACCGACCTCCAATGCGAGCGCATCGATTTTGAGCAAACTTTCAATTTTTTCAGGTTGTTTCTTGGTTTCTGCTGTTGGTTCAGCGGCTTTGTCTTGTTCGGTTTGCTCGGCAACTTTGAGCATTTGCATTTTCGACAAATAACCGACTCCGGCTGTTCCGATCGCCAATGAAAGAAATGCGAAATGCGGCATTCCCGGCAAGATTCCGAGAAACGTAAGTACTGCTCCTGCAATAAATAACGGTCGCGGATTGGTTAAAAGCTGACCGCTCATCTCCGCGCCGATACTCGTTTCCGTCGCTGAACGCGTCGTCACGATCGCCGCCGCAACCGAAATGAAAAGCGACGGAACTGCTGCTGCAACTCCGTCGCCAACCGTTAAAATCGTATAGTTTTTCAGCGCGTCCGCGAGCGTCAATCCATGTTGGATCACCCCGATCGCAAAACCCGCGAAAATATTGACCGCGACGATGATTATCGAAGCAACCGCGTCGCGCTGTGTAAAGCGAATCGCGCCGTCCATCGCACCGTGAAACTCCGCGCCTTGATTGATGTCTTTTCGTCTTTCGCGCGCTTCGTTTTCATCGATCATTCCCGCCGCCAAATCGGCATCGACCGCCATTTGTTTTCCCGGCATCGCATCGAGCGTAAACCTCGCCGTTACTTCACTTGATCGAACTGCGCCGTGGTTGACGACGAGAAATTGGATGACCAAAAGAATCAAAAATATGACGATTCCGACGACGTAGTTTCCGCCGATGACGAATTCGCCGAAAGCCTTAATTACATTTCCTGCGGCGGCTTCGCCCGTGTTTCCGACTGTTAAGATAAGTCGCGAAGTTGCAACATTTAAGGCGAGTCTGAAAAGCGTTGTGAGCAGTAAAATATTCGGAAACGAACTGAATTTTACCGGTTCCATAATATACATCGAAACCAATAAAACAACGACCGAAATCATCAAATTAAAGCTGATCAAAACGTCCAGCAAAAACGACGGTAACGGCACCAAAAGCACTAAAAGTATCACGACTGCCGCAATCGGGACAGTCAAATGCGAGTAATTTCCGACTTGATTTAAAACCTTTTCGGCTGCTGTATTTTTCATTTAGGCACTTAGAAATTTCTTTTTTGCAAAGCCTCAAAAGCGGCTCTTAACGCCTTCCGTGCAATTTCAGTGCCTAAAAAATTTTATAAATTTTCCGTCAAAACCAACTTTGCTTGTTCCAATCCTTCATCCGTTAGATAAAAAACGCTTCCCGTATTAACGCCCGGACGAAGCTCGATTCTTATCAAACCCAAACTCTGCATTTTCTTCAAAGCATCGCGGTAAGTGTTTGTCGAACCGATTCCAGCCTCCCGCATCACTTCTGCTCTCGTAACCGTAAAACTGTTTCTCAATTCATTGTCGGCATTGGCTTTAGAACAAAAATATTCCCAAGTTTGCTTAATTCTCAGCGACATTTCTTTTCGCACATCGGCGATTTCTATTGTTTGTGAAATCCTCGGTTTCTTATCCGTTTTCGGTTTTGTTTCGACCGTTTTTTCTTTTGCAACCGCCGCTTTTTCAACTTTCTTTATGTCTTCTGTTTCATCCGATTTTCTCGGTTCAATCTGCGCTTCCCTTTTCTCAAACGGCGACGGTAATTCGGGAATATTCTGATTCGTTTTATGCAGTTTTACCGGATCACGTAAGACCAAATTTAATTTTTTCTTCATCGCTTTCTCCTTTATTTTCAACTATTTTCTTTCTTCGCTCTGCCTTCTTTCTTTTTCTTCAAAGGCATTTCGAGTTGTTTGAAAAATTCTTTTGTTAAATTTCTGAACTGCTCCGCCGCTTTTGAACTCGGCGCAGTTAAAAGCACAGGCAACTGATAAGAAGGTGCTTCGGCGATCTCCGTGTAATCATTTATCACTTGTTTGAAAACATACGGCACAATGTCGGTTCTTGCTTGAACGGCTTTATACGCCTCCTCTGCCAAAACTCTTCTCGTTTTGAACAAATTCAGCAATGCACCGATAATTTTCAAATCAGGGTTTACGTCCATCGTAACTCTTTCAACTGTGTAAATTAACTGCGATAAACCCTCTAAACCCATCGCCGTTGCCGCACACGGAATCAATAAATAATTTGCTGCTGTCAAAGCCGATTCGAGGGCATTTCCGAAATGCGGCGGGCAATCTATAAAAACGAAATCATATTCTGCCGCATTTTGTTCGATTTCCCTCTTTAATCTGTAAACTGTCGAAGGCGGTTCTTTTTCGATTGCGATCAATTTATAATCCGTTCCAACCAAATCCAGATTCGGAACAGCCGTTCCGATCATCGCTGATTGCAATGTTTGTGTTTCACCTTTCAGCGTATTTGTCGGACGAATCAAAACGTGCGCTAAATTTATCGGATTTATTTCTTCTAAATTTTCCAACCAAGAATTGGTCAAATTTCCCTGCGGATCGGCATCGATCATCAAAACTTTATATCCGTTCAAAGCACACGCCGATGCCAATTCGCGTGTAATCGTACTTTTTCCCACACCGCCTTTTTGATTTGCAATCGCTATTATTTTTGTATTCATCTTTTGCCCTCAGCAGTCTGTGCACTATGTCTGCTTTGTTTACCAACACCACTCTGACTACTCTGTGCAGTTATAGCACAACATTTACTTTTAGCGCAAACAGCGGACACTGCAATCTTTGCGCTAATACCGCACATACCACTATTAGCAGTTTAAGCACTTACAGTAATCTAAGCAACCTGTGCAGTATGTGCAATAGAATTGCAATAACCGCACATACTGCACAGAGCAGTTATTGCAATTCTATTGAGTATTTTCGCTAATACCGCTCTGACTGCTCAGACCACTCATACTTCTTTTTACGCGAATGATTATTAAAGTATTGAATAAAACAAAAGATAAATTATAATGAACAAAAACAATTTTCCGCAAAATTATGAATAATCTGACGCAAAGCAAGCCTTTAATTAAAGATACCGCCAATTTTTTCCGCACTAAAGAAGGCAAAAAACAAATGTTTGACGCATTAGAAAGAGTTTCGGCAACGATCGAAATAAAACCGCCGCTGACTTTAGAAAAATTAATGTCGGTATTCGGCACGACGGCATTGATGTTTCCACCGGATATTTCGAGCGATGAAACTCTCACGGTCGGCAGAAAAACTGCGATCGAAGAAAGGGAAGAATGGATTAACTCCTTGGGAAGTTTAGACTTACTGCTCAATAATCAGCCATTGGAACGGGAAATAAGCAACAGAAAAGATAATTCAATGGAAAATATTGCGAGCCTCGAAAGTTTTGCGGAAGAAATTGCGATCAGGTCGAGAGTTTTGATAATGGAAACATCAAACAGAGTTTCAAATGA
>DAITPE010000398.1:0-5572 GCA_036833775.1 Pyrinomonadaceae bacterium
CACAACTTCCAATCGGGATTTTCGATTCGGGCGTGGGCGGTTTGACGGTTTATCGTGCGCTGCATAATCGTTTGCCGAACGAGCATTTTGTTTATCTCGGCGACACGGCGCGTGTTCCATACGGCACGAAATCACTGGCGACGGTCGAACGCTACGCGATCGAAAACGCGGAGTTTTTGGCTTCGCGCGGGATTAAAATTTTGGTCGTGGCTTGTAACACGGCTTCTGCGCTCGCTTTGCCGAAAATTCGTGAAAAGATCGGCATCGACGTCGTCGGCGTGATCGGTCCGGGCGCACGAAAGGCAGTTGCGATGACGCGAAATCTACATAAGGAAACGAATCAAAAAATTGCCGTGATCGCCACCGAAGCGACCGTTTTCAGCAATGCTTACGCGCTTTCGATTCATCAGGCGGAAGAATCGGCGGTCGTTTATCAAACGGCTTGCCCGCTGTTTGTTCCGTTAGCCGAAGAAAATTGGACACGCGAGCCGGAAACCGTTTCAATCGCCAAAAAATATCTCGAAAAGATCAACGAATTTCAGCCCGACGCGCTCGTTTTGGGCTGTACGCATTACCCGATTCTGCGCGAAGTCATTCAGCAAACGGTCGGCGAAAACGTGACGCTGATCGATTCGGGCGAAGCCTGCGCCGAAGAAGTCGAACAACTTTTAGATTTTAAGGAATTGAAAAATCCGCAGGAAATCGAAGGCGAACGCAAATTGTGCGACGATCTCGATCATTTTTACGTGACCGATGCGGCGGAAAGATTTGCGCGTGTCGCCGAAAGATTTTTGGGCAGTCAGCCTGCCAAGCTCGAAGCCATCGAACTTTAACGAAATCCCCCGATTTTAAGTAAAAAACAACTACAAAATGAGTTACAAAAGAACTGATAACAGAGCATTAGACCAAATCAGAAACACGAAAATTACCCCGAATATTTCGCCGTATGCCGAAGGCTCGGCGTTGATCGAGGTTGGCGGCACGAAAGTCATCTGCACCGCGACCGTCGAAGACCGCGTTCCGCCGTTTTTGCGGAATAAAGGAACAGGCTGGGTGACGGCTGAATACGCGATGCTGCCGCGCGCAACGAATACGCGCACCAACCGCGAAACGAGAAATCCGTCGGGCAGAACGCAGGAAATCCAGCGGCTTATCGGTCGCAGTTTACGCGCCGTCGTCGATATGAAATTACTCGGCGAACGCCAGATTATGCTCGATTGCGACGTGATCCAAGCCGACGGCGGAACGCGCTGTGCTTCGATCACGGGCGCGTATGTCGCGCTCGCGCTCGCTTGCCGAAAATTGTTGAAAAACAACAATATCAAAACTTCGCCGCTTCTCTCGGAAGTCGCCGCCGTCAGCGTCGGCATCATCGAAGACACGCCGATTCTTGATCTCGCGTATATCGAAGATTCAAACGCCGAAGTCGATATGAACATCGTCTGCACCGGCGCGGGAAAATTCATCGAAATCCAAGGCACCGCCGAACGCGAACCTTTTACCCGCGCACAAATGGACGAAATGTTGATCTTGGCAGAAAAAGGAATCAATCAGCTTTTCGAGATTCAGCGTCAAGCATTGAGTTTGTAAAGAATTGGAACGCGGATCGGGCGGATAAGGCGGATGAGCGCGGATAAATTTTAGAAAACTATCCTAAATATATCCATGAAATCTGCTAAATCCGCCCAATCCGCGTTCTCTTCTCTTATTTTTTCAAAATCATTCCCGGCAGTTTTCCGGTCACTTTGCCGTTTTCCCAAACCTTTTCGCCGTTTACGAAAACGATCTCGATGCCGTCGGATAAAGTTTCGGGTTGCGTGAACGTGTTGCGGTCGATCACTTTGTCTTTGTCGAGCAACACAAGGTCGGCGTGTCTGCCTTTTTTAATTGTTCCGCGATCCTTCAAACCCAATCTTTGGGCGGGAAAAGCAGACATTTTATAGATCGCTTCTTCCAACGTCAGCCATTTGTTTTCGCGCACGAATCTGCCCAAAACTCTCGGAAATGTTCCCGTTCCGCGCGGATGTCTGCCGCCGATGCCGCCGTCGCTCGAAACCATTACCCACGATTGCTGATAGAAATTTTTGATGTCCGTTTCGTTCATCGAATTGCACACAACGCCCGCGCCGCCGTCCTTGACGATCTGAATATAAACATCGACGGGCGAAACATTTTGCATTTTGGCGATTTCTTCGAGCGTTTTGCCTTGATAATCGCGATGCGCCGCGCACGACGTGATAAGCACATTTTTCGCGCCGCCGACGTTGTCCAAACCCGTTTCGACTTCCTGGCGGTCTTCGTGTTTGCGCGACGGCACGAGAACCGTGATCGTCGAACCCCAAGCCGTGTATGGATAAGCGTCCGCCGTTACGTCGAAACCGTTTTTTCTTTCCGTTTCGATGATCTGAATCGCTTCGACGGATTTTCCCCAGACGTTCTTATTGCCCATCTTGATGTGTGAAATCTGAACGGGAATTTTTGCTTCCTTGCCGATGCGGATCGATTCGCGCACCGCATCGAGCATTACTTCTTCCTCGTCGCGCATATGCGTCATATAAATTCCTTTGTATTTTGCCGCAATTTTTGAAAGCGCGATCAATTCTTCGGTCGAAGCCGAATAGCCGACATCGTATTCAAGCCCCGAAGACAGACCGAACGCGCCGTCTTTCATCGCTTGTTCGATCAAAACGAGCATTTTCGCTAATTCTTCGGACGTGGTTTTGCGTGCATAATCGCCGTTCATCACCTGTTCGCGCAAAGATGCGTGACCGATGAACGCGCCGACGTTCGGAGCGATCTTGCCGTTCAGTTTGTTCAAATAATCCGCGATCGGAAAAGGCGAGCCGCCGTCGGGACCGATCAGAATCGTCGTAATTCCCTGTGAAACCTGATTCGTCGCCGTTCCTTGTTCGACAATTCCTTCTTCCGAATGATTGTGAATGTCGATAAATCCCGGCGCGAGAATCTTGCCGTTCGCGTCGATTATTTGTTCGTCCTTTTTCGGTTTGATATTACCGATCTTTGCGATCTTGCCGTTTTTCACGCGCACGTCACCTTGAAACGAAGCCTTTCCGCTGCCGTCGATGATCGTTGCATTTTTAATCACGAACGAAGCCGTCTGTGCCGAAGCAAACGAAACCAAAACCAGCGCACAAAGAAACGCCGAACAAATTTTCCGTAAACAAATTTTCATACCGCAAATGATATGCGAATTGCTCTAATTCTTTCAAATGGCTAGAATAATAGCTGAAATTTATGAGCGAATTTTAAGGATATTTTTACGATGGGATTAGCACAAAAAAAGCCGCAGTTTTTCACGCCTGAAGAATATCTCGAATTGGAACGCAATTCTGAAATTCGGCACGAATATTTCGACGGCGAAATTTATCCTTTCGATGAAAAAGTTTATGCAATGGCTGGCGAAAGCCTTTCGCACAGTCAGATTTGCATAAATTTGGCGGGCGAAATTCGTGCAAAGTTAAAAGGCAAAGATTGTCAGGCACTTTCGCCGAATATGAAAGTTCGTGCGGAAGGCAAAGGAATGTTTGCTTATCCCGATTTGACCGTCGTGTGCGGTCAGCCGCTTTTTCACGATTCGCAAAAAGATGTTTTGCTTAATCCGAAAGTTATTTTTGAAGTGCTTTCGCCCTCGACCGAGCGATACGATCAGACGAAAAAGTTCTTTCGTTATCGGAAAGAATTGCCGAGTTTGACCGATTACGTTTTAATTTATCAAGACGCGCCGTTTATCGAACATCACGAAAAACAACCTGACGGACGCTGGATTCATAACGCCGTCGAAGGAATCGAGAGTTTTTTGGAAATAAATTCGATCGAAATCGAACTCGGTTTGATCGAAATTTATGATCGGGTTGATTTCAACACCGAAGCAGAACAGTAAATAAGCTGTAAAGAAGGCAAATTTTCAAGCTGTGTTAAAATGACGGCAAAAGAGAGTTTTTATGGCAGCAGTTTTAACCGAACCGAAAACCCAAATCCTGATCGAAGAACACGTCATCTTGAGCGGCGTTTCGTGGAAAACCTACGAATCTCTGATGAAAGAACACGAAGACCGCAGTGTGCCTCGGTTTACATATAATCGCGGATGTTTGGAGATTTATATGCCTTCGCAAAAACATGAAAAAAAAGCGGAATTTTTAACCGATATTGTCAAAACATTTGCTGAAGAACGCGAAATCGAACTTTTGAGCATTCGTTCGACGACGTTCAAAAAGGACGAATTGGAAAAAGGTGCGGAGCCGGACGGATGTTTTTATCTGCAAAGCTACGACAAAGTTTTCGGAATGCAGAAGATCGACCTCGAACAATTTCCGCCCGATTTAGTTCTCGAAATCGATATTTTCAGTCCGTCGATCGACCGTTTGCCGATCTACGCCGCGTTCAAAATTCCCGAAATCTGGCGTTTTCAAAAAGACGAAGTGAAAATCTATATTTTCGACGGCGAAAAATATGCAGAAAAAGCGGAAAGCATCGCGTTTCCGAAAGCGACGAGCGAAAAACTAACGAATCTTTTAGCCGAAAGCGAAACGGAAAAGCGTTCGGCGTGGCTGAAAAAAGTTCGCGAAGCGGCACGAGATTAACCAAAAAACTATGAAACTGCTGTTATTTTTTCCGAGTTTCGTTTTTTTATTACTTTTTACGAGCGAAATTTTTGCCTGCACTTGTATGCATCAAGGCAGTTTTGAAAAACCGACGCGGGAAATCATTGATTTGCAGCTCAAAGGCGCAGGTGCGATTTTTTCAGGCGAAGTCGTCAGAATCGTTTCCGTCAAAGAATCGAAAAACAGTTTATATTCGACTTTGAAAGTTCATTTGAAAGTTTCGAGCGCATGGAAAGGCGTGAAAACTGAAAATGTCGTCGTTTCAACGTCAAGCGCGTCGAATTTTTGCGGTTTTCCGTTTAAGGTCGGACAAAAATATTTGGTTTACGCGGATAAATACAAAACGGAACTTTTTACAAGCCTTTGCAAACGCACGGTTTCACTCGACAGCGCGGCGAAAGACATCGAATATTTAGGCGAAGCCGAGAAGGTTTTTGCGGAAACGAAAAAGAAAAAATTGATAAAAAAGAAGAAACAATAGACAGATTTTTATTTTATGAGCGAAAAACAATTTAGTGGAAAATCGGCGATCGTCACGGGCGGAACGCGCGGTATCGGGAAAGCGATTGCGTTGGAATTGGCGAAACGCGGCGCGAACGTCGCATTTAATTATGCGCGAAGTGCGGACGAAGCCGAAAAGTTAAAGGCTGAGATCGAAGCTTTGGGCGTGAAGGCGTTGGCGGCGCAGTGTGATGTGGCAAATACTGAATCTTCCGCCGAATTCGTCAAGCAAGTTACGGCGGAATTCGGCACGGTCGATTTTTTAATCAACAACGCCGGAATCACGCGCGACACGTTAATTTTACGGATGAAAGAAGACGATTGGGATGCGGTTTTAGACACGAATTTGAAAGGCGCGTTTAATTTTTCAAAAGCGGTTTTGCGTCCGATGATGAAAAATGCGGACGGCGGTTCGATTATTAATATTTCATCGATTTCGGGCGTGGTCG
>DAITPE010000399.1:0-5554 GCA_036833775.1 Pyrinomonadaceae bacterium
GATCGAAGGAACGCGCGAAATCGGTTTGGCTGTTTTGGCGACGACGCTTTCGCTGCTCGCGGTGTTTATTCCGGTCGGATTTATGACCGGAATCGTCGGACGTTTTATGTCGTCGTTTGGTCTGACATCGGCGGCGGCGATCGCGGTTTCGCTCATCGTTTCGTTTACTTTGACGCCGATGCTTGCGGCGCGTTGGATCAAGCCGCACAAAGACAAAAATCCGAACGAAGAACTTGAGAATATCGACGCGATCGGTTCGGGCGAAACGCAAAAGATCAAGGGCGACGGAATGCTCGAATCAAATTACGAAGAACCGATTTCAAACAGAAACACGGAAGAAACTTCGGAAAACGAGAGCAAAGACAGTTGGTTTTACAGCAAGATCGACGGCAGCTACACTTGGCTTTTGAAAGTTTCGATGCGTTTTCGTTGGGCGGTCGTGCTTATTTGTTTCTTGGTAGTCGCGTCGATCTATCCGCTTTTCAAATTGGTCGGGATGGCGTTTTTGCCGGAAGAAGACGAATCGGCGTTTTCGATTTCTCTGCGCGGACCGCAGGGAACTTCGCTTTCGGCAACGCAATCGATTCTCGACCGCATTGCGCGTGATGTGCGCGAACAGCTTCCGGGCGTGAAAAATACTCTCGTCCAAGCAGGCGGTTTCGGTGGCGGCGGCGGCGGCGGTTCGAGCAACTCTGGAAACGTCAATGTCAGTCTTGTTCCCGTCAGCGAACGCCAATTTTCGCAAGCCGAATTGATCAATAAAACGCGGGCGATTCTGAAAAATTATCAGTCGAAGGAATACCGCATCAATGCTTCGGCTTCGTCTTCTATTTCAGGAAGTTTGGGGTTGGGACGCGGCGGTTCGGGTATCGGATATTATCTTTCCGGTCCCGATATGGAACAGCTTAACACTTACGCGAATCAGTTGGTCGAAAAGATGAAACAAGACCCGATCTTCCGTGATCCCGACAGTTCTTACGATGCCGGAACGCCCGAAATTCAAGTCACGATCGACCGCACGAAAGCCGCTGATCTCGGCGTGAAAGCGGGCGATGTGGCGACGGCGATCAACACTTTTGCGGCAGGTCAGCGCGTGACGACTTTCAGCCAGAACAATAAACAATACGACGTCGTTTTGCAGGCGAAGGAAGAATATCGGCGCGATCGCAACAATTTGCAGTATTTCACGGTTGCGACGGCAAACGGCGGAACGATCGGTTTGGAAAGATTGGTGAAGATCGAAAGCGGTAGTGCGCCGGCATCGATCAGCCGTCTGAATCGTCAAAGACAAATTACGGTGAGCGCGAGTCTTCTGCCGAACGCTTCGGAATCCGACGCGGCGGCAAAGCTCGAAGGTTATGTCCGCGAACTCAATCTTCCTGCCGAATATACGGCAGGCGTGACGGGACAATCGAAGGAATTACAACGCGCATATCAATCGTTTATGTATGCGTTTTTGCTGTCGTTCGTGTTTATGTATCTGATCTTAGCGGCGCAGTTTGAATCATTTATTCATCCGATTACGATTCTTTTGACATTGCCGCTTTCGATCCCGTTCGCGCTCATTTCGACGCTGATCGCGGGACAAACTTTGAATATTTTCTCCGCGCTCGGAATCCTTTTGTTGTTCGGTATCGTTAAAAAGAACGCAATTTTGCAGATCGATCATACGAACACGCTTCGTGCGCGCGGAATGGGACGTTACGAAGCGATCATACAGGCAAACCGCGACCGTCTGCGTCCGATCTTGATGACGACGCTTGCGCTCGTCGCGGGAATGATTCCGCTTATTTTGGGAACCGGCGCGGGCGCGGCGACAAACCGTTCGATCGGGATTCTCGTCGTCGGCGGTCAGAGCTTGTGTTTGCTTTTGACTCTTCTCGCGGTTCCGGTTTTCTATTCGTTGTTTGACGACGTTCAGCAATCGGAAGTTTTCAGCCGCGCATCGGCACGGATCGGAAATTTGAAAACGAGCATTTGGGAAAGCATTCGCGGCAAACGCGAGACGAAAACGGATGTGCGCGGGAAACGTAAAGATACGAATTTGGATAATGTCGGCGAAAGTGCTTAAAAGCGGTTTTCGCAACGCATTTATTGTATGAATTTAAGGGTAGTAAAGATTATATTTTCAATTCTCCTCGCCGTGATTTCGGCGGCGGCGCAAACTCCGCAGGCAACTCCGCCTGCCGGACAGCCGACTCAGCCGACGCAGACACAGCCGACCGAGCCGCAGCAACAGCCGACTCAGCCGACCGAACCGAATCGGCAAACACAGCCGCAAAATCAGACGAGCCAACCCGCGACACAGCAGAATCAGCCGACGCAGAATCAAACGCAGACCACGCCGCCGGGAACCACGCCGAGCGGACAGATTTCGAATCCGAACACCGTGATCCAGCAAACGCCGGGGCAAAATGTCGGAACTTCGGGCGGCATCGCGCCCGCCGAATTGCCCGACGATCCGCCGCCGGTCGCGCCTGATTTTCGTGCGCCGGTTCGCCCTTTGCCGTCTGCCGAACGCGTCGGCGTTGACATTATGGATCAGCTTCCGATGACGCTCGAAGACGCGATCACGCGGGCTTTGCAGAACAACAACGACATCGATTCATCGAAGATAAATGTGCAAATCGCCGAGTTTAATTTGAAGGCGGCGCGCGGCGTTTACGATCCTGTTTTGACGGGCGAGAGTTTTTACGAGAGCCGCACCACGCCGACGGCTTCGACCATCGGCGGCGCGGGTTCGAGCGGTAAAGTGACGCAGAACAATTTCAGCACCGTCTTGGGCGCAAGTGGTTTTTCACCGTTCGCGGGCGGTTCATACACGGCGGATTTCAATAATGCGCGGACGACGACGAACAACCAGAATTCATTGCTCAACCCGCAGTTTCCGACATCTTTAAATCTGACGTATCGACAACCTTTGTGGCGCGGTTTGCGCTTTGACAACAACCGTCGGCAGATCGAAATTGCCAAGAAAAACTTGTCGCTGACCGACGCGCAGTTTCGCCAACGTGCGATCGAAGTAATCGCGCAGGTCGAACAATCCTACTGGGATTTGGTTTTCGCTCTGCGTAATCTCCAAGTTCAGATCGACGCGGTCAAACAGGCGCGGACACAGCTCGAAAGCAATCAGCGGCAGGTCGAAAAAGGCGTGCTTGCGCCGATCGATATTGTCGCGGCAAATTCGCAGATCACGACGTTTGAGCAAAATGTTTACACGGCGCAGGAAAGCGTGACGCGGGCGGAAAATAATTTGAAAACCTTGATGCTCAAAGACCGCACTGCCCAAGAATGGACGCGACCGATCACGCCGATCTCGGAAGTTTCGCTCGATCCGCCGAAGATTCAACTGGAAATCGCGGTTGCCGACGCGCTCCGCAATCGTCCCGAAATTTCACAGCTTGCGACGCAAGCCGAGATCAATAAGATCGACGAAAAGTTTTTCCGCGATCAAAAGAAACCGCAGATAGATTTGGTCGGAAACTACACTTCCGCCGGACTTGCGGGAACGGCAAACGAAATTACGCGCACGAGCACCACGGTCGATTCGACCTTGCTGGCGCGTATCAATCAGCTTTCGCAGATCAACAATTTACCACCCCTCGTGATCCAGCCGACGACGACCGTTTCATCGCCGCCGTCGGCACTTGTCGGCGGATATTTCAGTTCGCTCGGCGACATCCTGACACAGCGTTACCCGACCTATCGCGTCGGCGTGAGCATCAGCCTGCCGTTCGGAAACCGCACTGCCGAAGCGAATCTCGGACGCACATTGGTCGAAGCGAATCAGATCGTAAACTCGCGCAATCAGCAGGAACAAGTGATCGAAGCCGAAGTCAGAAATTCGCTCCAATCACTGCGTTCAGCCGAAGCGCGTCTGGCGTCCGCGCTTGCTTCGCGTCAATCAGCCGAACAGCTTTACGACAGCGAACAACGCCAATTCCGCGCCGGAACGACGACGTTTTACCTCGTTCTCCAACGCCAAACCGAATTGCTCGCCGCTCGCGGACGCGAACTCCAAGCGCAAACCGATCTCAACAAAGCGATCAGCGAATTTCAACGCGCCACCGGAACAACCTTGAGCGCAAACAACGTGACCGTTTCAAAAGGACTCGATTTCATCCAAAAACCGACCAATTCCGCATCGCTCTACACGCGAAGATTCTTCAGCGGCGGCGAAGCAAAATAGAAACGATCACAACGAAATCATCAAACAACGAAAATAACGTATAAAATCCGCGAATGCGGATGAAAGCAAATAGCCCGCCGATTTATCGGCGGGTTTGCAGTTTACAAAATAAAAAGTCCCGTAAGGGACGAAAGAATCGACAACATTATTTCTTTCGTCCCTTGCGGGACTTTGCTCAATCCAACGATTTACCCGCCGATAAATCGGCGGGCTATTAACGAACGTCCTTTGCGGGACTTGAAAACATCGCAGAAAAATATCTTGCATATTACCGCAAATCTGCTAGATTGAATTAAATAAGTGATTTACTGCGAATGTCGGAAACGAAATTATATCTTTACGAATTTTCTTGTGTCTAATTAATTTTCAGGAGTCGATGATGAAGATTTACAAACTTTGGTTACTGGGTATTTTGCTTTTTTATGCGGCTCAAATAAACGCGCAGGAATTAAAAAATGCGAAAGCGAATCTTTTGCTGCCGCCGAGTCAGGAAACATTTTCGGACGCTTCTGAAATTATCGTTCCTGCAAGGGAAAGTGGCTGTTTAAGGAATGCCGCAAATCTGGACGAACCCGATTGCAAAGTGATCTCAAATGATTTTTATGTCAATGCAATTCATTTAGATATTTATGAAAGTAACGGGAACATTTGGCGTTCTTTGAGTCTTGCGAATGAACCTTATCACGATCGGAAAAAGGGCTTTGTTCCGCTTGCATTAACATCAGGCGGATTTGTGCTCAGGTTGGTAAAAGAATCTCCGAATTGGTATGAGGTAGAGATTAACGAAAATACGCGGCAGACCGAATTTATCTTGAAAAATGATCCGATGTGGGCAAAATCCGATTGGAAACATTTTCTGGCTAAAATCATTAATTTTGAATTTTCCGAAGATTCACGTCCCGTTTTACTCGATAAACCGAACGGAAAACCTATTGAAGAAACAGCCGAGATCAAATGGCAGTATTTAACGTTCGGCGGTTTGGACGGTGATTGGGCTTATTGTATCGGGCGCAATGAAAAAGGATTTTTCAAAGGATGGGTAAAATGGCGCGAAGACCGCAAACTGCTTTTCAAACCATATCTCGGATCGGTAAAAATTTATCACGAAATCGAAGATTTGTACCGATAAAATTAAACTTTGCGGCTAAACGAGTTAGCAATCATTAAAATTACTTCCGATACGAAAACGAAATATTGTTTGCAATTAAAGAAAATATATTTTCAGACAAATTCTAAAAAAATCTTGACTTTCCTACCCGACCTATGGCAAAAAAGATACACAATTATTTCGCTCGAATTTATTTTTTAGAATTTTACGTTTTTATAATCACTGATTTTGTTTCGTTTTTGTTTTTTAATCGCGGA
>DAITPE010000400.1:0-5549 GCA_036833775.1 Pyrinomonadaceae bacterium
AACTTCAAAAGGCTGATTCGTTTTCGGGTCTTTGATGGAAATGCGAATCAGAAACGGCGGACGATCATTGAGCGAAACGTCGTTTTTTGAAACCGGATTTTGAAATTTTTCGTCTTTGCCGAACTGTTTCGTTTCCAAAACCTGAACGCGCGAAGATTTCACCAAAAATCCCGAATCGATTCCGCCGATGTCGTTTCCTTCGACCAGATAAGCTTCGTATTTCGGATTCGGTTTTCCGCTTGCTTCCGCGTCTTTATTGATGCGTTCGGCAAGTTTTTTGAGCGTGTCGATGCTTTCCATTTCGATCACGCCGATAACGTCAGGCGTTTGCAAATAATCGCGGATCGCCATTGAAACTTTTTTCAAACGTCTTTCAAAACCCTCGCTCGTGATGAGCGGTTCTTTGATCGAAGGATCGTCCGTATCGTCGAAAAATCTTTCGAGATTCATTCCCGCGACCGAAAATTGCCGTTCGTTCGTCGGCGGCAAAGGCTGTGCTTTGACGAGTCTTGAAACGGTCGGTTTATTATCGGCATCGACCAAAACCGAATATGCGCGATAAGCGTAATGCAAAACTCCGGTCAAGTTTTTGATTTCCGCATTTGCCGTGACATCGATCGCTTGCGCTCCTAACTGCGTGGTGCTTTCGACGCGCAAGCGTTCGGGATTATTGTCGAAAAGCGAAAGTTTCGGATAATCTTTTTTGATCTTGTCGCGGTCTTTGTCGGGAATCAGCCAGTAATCGTAAACATCCAAACCGGGTTCGCGGAATGGACGCGCAATGCCTTTGACAACGCCGTAGAAAACGCCGTCCGATTCGGAGTTTCCGGTTTTTTCATCCGTTCTGCCGTTTGTCGGCGCAACGACCGTCATTTCGCCAACGGTCACGCGCATTCCTTCAAATTTTTCGAGCTGGTCGATCTTGTTCGATTGAAAATCGAGCGTCGTTAAAATGATCGGTTTCGGCAAAGCATTTCCTTTCGATTCGACAGTAATAAAATCTCTGCCTTTCATCATCGAAAGTTCTGTGATCGGCAGACTCAAAGGCTCGGCTTTCGGCGTAAATTCTTCGATCGTTCCCGAGACGTAAATGAGATTTCCGATCGCGGCTTCACCGGGCGGTTCGGTTTTCGTATAGACGTAAATTCCTTCGGAAGTATTCGGATTATTGTCGGTTTTATCGTCGGGAGTTTGGATAAAAAAACCGCTTTTCAGACGTGCTGTCACAATTCCTGAAACGCGCGCAATTTCCTTCACATAAGGTGAAGTGGCTTTTTCGCCCTGAACATCGCTGATCAGGCGGTTTTTTTGTGCATTGGTTTCAGTGGCAAAAACGAGAACGAAAAGCGAAAAGAAAAAGAAAAGTTTTTTCATAAAGTAGCCAAAAAAGACGCGGATTTAATTTCTGCAACGGATTTCACGAAATCTTATAAACTCTTTCGTGTCAGCCTGTTTGATTCATTAAATCCGCGTCGTGTTGCGTTTATTTTTTATTTACGAATTACTGTCTGTCGCGGCGTTTTTCGATAATTTCCTGCGTGTTTTTCGGAACATTCGTAAAGAAATTATAGCCCGTCAGATTTTCGATCGTATCGACCGAAACGCGGAATTGTCGCCACGGCGCATTCGATGCGAGCGGAAGAAAATTCGGAACGACCAAACCGATCGTGCGCGTTTGTTTGTTGACGCGCGAAAGATCGTCAGTGCCGTTCGGAATGATCATCACGACTTTCCAAGTGTATTGCGGAATCACGATTCTGCCGCCGGCGATCGTGCCGATATTGCCGATTCCGCCCGAATAGATGTAAATTTCATTTCCCGTATTTGCCAGCGAACGGCAATACGTTTCAAAATCTTCCCACGAACCCGAATTGTTTTCGGCAATTTGCGGAACGAAATTGGTCATCAAGAATGTCGCCGAATTGTTCGGGATCGTGTTCGTTCTATCGCCCGAAGGACACATATGTCCGCGTGTGTAGCCCGAACCCGAATAATCATTGTCGGTAACGCGATACCAGCCTGACGGAAGATCGGGATCAGGACGATAATCGTCTTGACGCGGCGCGCTTCCGATCCAGCTCGAATCCAATCGCCAAGCAACCCAGTTCGGCGTTGCTTTACTGCGGTTGTATGAAAGCGAATATTGCGGTTTGATCATCAAGTAGTTGTTTTCATTCGCAACATCGGTCGTCGCGTTTGACGGATTTCCGAGCAGAAGCGGATCGTCGCTTCCTTGCGGCGCATTGACGGTGATATTGACATTCGTATTCGCCGTTCGTGCCTCTGCATCGGTTGCCGTTGCGGAAATGTTATAAGTTCCGCCGACGATCGTTAAAGGAAGCGTTGCCGAATATGAAAAGATGTTGTCGCCTGCGGTCGTGTCGCCGTTGGTGCCGTCGTCAAAGAAGTTTTGCGTTGCCGAACCGCCGATATTAGAAAGATTTCCCGTGACGGTAATTCCGGTGCTCGGCGGTGTCGTTGCGGGAAGAACCGTCACGCTGAAAGTCGTCGTTCCGCCCGGTGTCACAGTCGTCGGATTTGCCGAAATCGAAGCGAAAAGCGTGGTTCCGCCGCCGCTGCAAGTATTCGTTGCAGACGCTGCATTGCGCGGAGCCGAAGGCGTTAAGCCCGAAAAATCGTTCGAGTTGTTGTCGGTATCGGCACAGCCGTTCGAATTTCTAACTTTACTGTCGTTTGCCGCCGGAGCAGTCGTGGTTGCAGTTTCAACGAAGATATTCGTCGCTGTTCCGTAACCGACCGAATCGATGACCAAACCCGTATTTACCGCGCCTTGACGAATCGCCAAACCGCCGCTCGTTGCCGACATCGAGCAAGTGCAAGTCGTCGGGTTATAAGTAATATTCGGCGTCACGGTTCCGTCATACGCGGTCGAAGCGATCAAATAATAACCGCCCGCCGGAACGATCGTGCTCGTCGTCCATTCGACAAAAAGAACGTCGTTCGTGCCCGAAGCCGAACGATAAACGAGCCGATAACCGTTCAGATCGACGGCAGTCGCGCCGTTGTTGTGCAGCTCGACAAACTCGTCGTTTGCCGTTCCGCCCGCAGGTTGAAATTGACTAATGACCAAATTCGGCGAAACAAGATTATTTACTTCTGCCTGCTTGACCTCATTTTGCGCCGAGGTTTTAAAGCTCAGAATGCCCCAAACGGCAAGCGCAGAAACACATAAAAATGCGAAAAAATACTTCTTCATTAAAATTAAATCCTTATTTTTTACAGAAAATAGCTTCTATATAATTAACAAATTCGGGATGGAAATTCGTCGGTAACTTAATTTTGTAACATATTTTGCTTTTATATTGAAGCCGATTGAGCCGAAACCGTGTGAAATTTGTCTTAAAAAGTCCTTATTTTTTAAGCGGCTTTTTGTTTCGGCGGGAAATTGCCGTATCATTTTCGCTTTATGACTTCAATCAAAAAAGCCGTCATTCTCGCACGCGGTCTCGGAACGCGAATGCGTGCAGACGTTGCTGAATCAAACTTAAATGCTGAACAGAAACGCTTTGCCGAAGCGGGAATCAAAACGCTCGTGCCGATTTTTGAAGACAAAACTTTGCTAGATTTTATTTTTGAAAATCTGACCGCCGCCGGGTTTGCGCAGATTTGTCTCATTATCGGCGCGGAACATCAGGCGATCAGAGATTTTTGCGCGGAAAAGCCTTTCGATATTTCGTTTGCGATTCAGGAAAAACCGCTCGGAACGGCGAACGCCGTTTTGGCGGCGAAGGATTTTGCGAAAAACGAACTCTTTCTCGTCGTCAATTCGGACAATTTATATCCTGTCGAAGATTTACGAAATTTGAATGAATTAGGTCAAGCAGGATTGATCGGGTTTGCGCGTAAAGGTCTGATTGAAAAAAGCAATATTCCGCCCGAAAGAATCGAAAAATTTGCAGTTTTAGAGTTTGATGAAAACGAACATTTGACGAAGATCGTCGAAAAACCCGAAACGGTCGCGGAAAATTCGTTTGTTTCGATGAATGCTTGGATTTTTTCGCCGAAGATTTTTGAAGCGTGTGAAAAGATAGAAATTTCGCCGCGCGGAGAATTTGAACTTACTGCCGCCGTGATGTTTGCAGTTGAAAGATTAGGCGAAAAGTTTAAAGTTATCGAATCCGAAAACGGCGTTTTGGATTTGTCGAGCCGCGCCGACATCGCAAGCGTTGCTGAATATTTGAGAAAGTTAAAAATTAAAAGTTAAAAGTGCAAAAAATCCGAAATCCGAAATCCGAAATCCAAAATCTCTTTGTGTCGGGCAGAATCGAATTTCTCGGCAAACACACCGATTATTGCGGCGGGCGAAGTCTGGTTTGTCCGGTCGAGCGCGGATTTCGTTTGTCGTTTCGTGAAAATGAAGACCAATTGATCAATCTTGAAAATGCGAATTCGGGCGAAAAAGTTTTTTTTGAATTCAGCGAAAATCTTTCAATTTCTGAAAATCATTGGCAAAAATATCCGCAGACGGTTGCACGGCGCGCGGCGCGAAATTTTAAGTCGAAAAAACTTAAAGGTGTTGACATAAAGTTTCAGAGCGATCTGCCGCAAGCCGCCGGATTGTCGAGTTCGAGTGCGTTTATGATCGCGGTTTTTCGGGCAATTGCGAAAGTGAACGAACTCGACAATTTTGAAGAATTTCGTGCGAATATTCAAAACGATTTGGAACTTGCTGAATATCTCGGATGCGTCGAAAACGGGCAAAGTTTTCGCGCATTGAGCGGCGATAAAGGCGTTGGAACATTCGGTGGAAGCCAAGACCACGCGGCGATTTTGTGCGGAAAACAGGGAGTTTTGAGTCAATTTTCGTTTGCTCCTGTTGTGTTGGAAAAGGAAATCGTTTTGCCGCAGGAATATTGTTTTGTAATTGCTTCGAGCGGAATCACGGCGGAAAAAACAGGCGCGGTAATGGAAAAATATAACCGCGTTTCACGGCTTGTTTCGGAAATCGTCAATGCGTGGAAAGGCGCGGAAAAAACGCTTGCGGAAATCGTCGAAAATGTCGGTTTGGACGGCGTGAAAAGATTTATTGCGGAAAATGATTTTGCGTTTCCGAAGGCAGAATTAACGAATCGCGTCGAGCAGTTTTACGTGGAAAGTTTCGAGATAATTCCGAAAGTTTCCGCGTTTTTGGAAAACGGCGAAGTCGAAAGAATCGGCGAATTAATTGATATTTCACAGCAAAACGCCGAAAGATTTCTGCGAAATCAAACGCCCGAAACGATTTATTTACAGCGTTCGGCAAGGGAATTCGGCGCAATCGCAAGCTCGGGTTTCGGCGCGGGTTTCGGCGGCAGTGTTTATGCTTTGGTTAAGAAAACGGAAAGCGAAATTTTCGCTGCGAAATGGAAAACGGATTATTTGAAAAAGTTTCCGCATTTGGTGCAAAAAGCGGAGGTTTTTATATAGAGCGAAATTTCAAATTCCAGATTTCAAATTCCAAATTCCAGATTTCAGATTCTATCCAAAAACACTTGCAGTCTCGTTTCCACCTGTTTTGTGCGGTTCATAAAAAGATTGTGCGCCTCGTA
>DAITPE010000401.1:0-5539 GCA_036833775.1 Pyrinomonadaceae bacterium
AACGACGTGCAGATGATCTACGCCGATTGCTTCATCGAAAACAAAGCCACGATCCGCATCTTGGAAAAACTCGGAATGCAGCCGTTTTGGAATAATTTCATCTTCAACACCCTCCGCGCGTGGAGCTACAACGAAGACCGCGAAGCCGTCAGACACACGATCACGAAAGAACAGTGGGCAAGGGATAACGGATAACGGATAGTGAATAGTTTTTCTTTATCAGTTATCAGTTATCACTTAAAACACCTAGGTTTTCTTTCGCGTTTGCTTCGATATTCGGGTGTTCGGGCGAAATACGGATGCAGGCGGCGAAATGATTCGGTTTGATCTCGGCTAATTTCGGCTCGATCTGAGAACAATCGGCAATTGCAAACGGGCAGCGCGTGTGAAAATGACAGCCTTTCGGCGGATTGATCGGCGACGGGACATCGCCTTTTAAGATGATGCGCTCGCGTTTCGCTTCCGTTTCGGGATCGGGAACGGGAACGGCTGAAATTAAAGCTTTCGTGTATGGCATCAAAGGATCGGCGTAAACTTCCCTGCCGTTTGCGAGTTCGACAATTTTTCCGAGATACATCACCGCAACCCTGTCCGAAAGATGCCGAACCGCGCGGAGATCGTGCGAAATGAAAAGATACGTCAGGTTTTTCTCGGCTTGCAGCTTCTCCATCAAGTTCATGATTTGAGCTTGAATCGAAACGTCGAGCGCGGAAATAGGTTCGTCCGCAACAATGAATTCGGGATCGACCGCCAAAGCACGCGCAATGCCGATACGCTGACGCTGACCGCCCGAAAATTCGTGCGGATAACGCTTCACGAAACGCCGCGACATCCCGACCGTTTCCATCAATTCCTGTACGCGTTCGTCAACCGATTTACCGTTTGCAAGCCCGAAAGTGCGAATCGGTTCGCCGATGATCTGCCCGACGTTCATACGCGGATTAAGCGACGCATAAGGGTCTTGAAAGATCATTTGCAGATTCTTCCGCTGATCGCGCATCGCACTCTGCGAAAGATTCGCAAGGTCTTTGCCGTTATAAAAAACCTGTCCGCCCGTCGGTTCGGTCAGTCGCAAAATAGCCTTTCCGAGCGTCGATTTCCCGCAACCCGATTCGCCGACCAAACCAAGAGTTTCGCCGCGCTTAATATCGAGCGAAACACCGTCAACCGCTTTGACGTGCTTGGTTTCCTTGAACAAACCGCCGCCGATCTTGAAATGAACTCTCAAATCCTGAATCGAAATCAAATTTTCTTCCGCGTTATTTTCCGTCATTATTTCTGTTCATTCTCCCGTAAAGATTCGAGTCAATGTTTCGTTCAGCGAATAAAAGCAAATGCAATTATCACTAATGTTTTTATTAAAAATTCGCGCCATAAATTATATTTGTTCTGAGTGTTTTTTAATCAACCCAATCTTTTTCGACAAAAACTTTCGGAGATTCGATCTTTATCTCTTTGTCATAAATATAATTCCAAACAGATTTGCTTTGCCCAAAAAGCCCGACACTTTCGACCTCACAGCGTTCTAACAATCCGTTAGACTGATTGACCCAAGCCGTTCCCGATTCGTTAAAAGTCGAATCATCGTACAAGATCGAATACCTGTATTTTTGATATTTTTTGTCATTTAACGTTGCTTCGCCGAGTGAGGCAACCGTAACTTTTTTAACTTTTATCGCATCATCACGCTTTGAAACAAACTTTATGCGGAATACGTCACCAAATTGATCTCTCAAAGGAAAATAGTCCAAACGAGTTTTTATCCATTGTTCGTTCTTCTTTTGATACCGCTGTTTTGATATTTCGATTGCTTCCTTAACCGTTTTTCCCGAAACTTTTTCCAGTAAGTAGAACTTATCAGGAGAAACATAATCGAAAATCGAAATCACTTCATTGGCACCGAGTGACAATTCGGCAATCACTCTTACTTTTTCAGACCTTTTTGATTTTATAACTGCATCTTCCAACTGCTTTTTAGGAGTTAGAACTGCACTCACCGTTTTTACAGATGATTTGGATGTACTTTTTGTTTTTTGAGCGAAAACACCAGCCGCACAAAATCCGATTGCTAAAAAACACAAAACTTTTTTCATAATTTCTCTTTTTCAGCAACCGATTCGGCGTAAACTTCCTTTGCGAAATGGCACAAAGAACTGTGATTTTCGTTTATTTTAACGAACGGCGGATATTGCGAACGGCAAATATCTTCGGCGCGTTCGCATCTTTCCGCAAACGGACAACCCGGCGGAAGATGCGCGACATCGGGCGGAAGTCCGGGAATCTGATAAAGCTCCGCGCCTTGTTCGTGCGCCGGATCGGGAACGGATTTTAACAAACCTTTCGTGTATGGATTCGCCGGAGTCGCAAACAATTCCTTCGTCGGTGCTTGCTCGAAAACCTTTCCCGCATACATCACGATAATGTTTTCCGTCATTCCCGCAACCACGCCGAGATCGTGCGTAATTAAAATAACGCTCGTTCCCATTCGTGTCCGCAAATCTTTGATAAGTTCGAGAATCTGCGCCTGAATCGTCACGTCGAGCGCGGTCGTCGGTTCGTCTGCAATTAACAATTCGGGGTCGCACGACAAAGCCATTGCGATCATCACGCGCTGACGCATACCGCCCGAAAATTCGTGCGGATAACTGTCAACACGGTTTTCCGCGTCGGGAATCCCGACCGTTTTCAGCATTTTGATCGCGTGTTGATATGCTTGCTGTTTCGTGTGTCCGAGATGAAGCTGCGTAACTTCCATCAACTGCGTCGAGATTTTCAAAAACGGATTAAGCGAAGTCATCGGGTCTTGAAAGATCATCGCAATCCGTTTGCCGCGAATCTTGCGAACTTCGTCGATCGAAAGTTTGCGAACGTCGATGCCGTTAAATATAATGTCGCCGTTCACGATCTTTCCCGGCGGTTCGGGAATCAGACGCATCACCGACAAATTCGTGACCGATTTCCCGCTTCCCGATTCGCCGACGATGCCGAGCGTTTCGCCCTTTTTCAATTCAAACGTGATGCCGTCAACCGCCTTCACCACGCCGTCTTCGGTCTGAAAATATGTCTTCAGATCATTGACCGTTAAAATTGTCCCGTTTGTCTCAATCATTTATTTTCTATTTTCTAAATTTTACGTGACATTGACGCGCGATGTCTGCTTTTTCAAATAAATCAATTCTTTTAACAATCTTATTGTTTTCTGAATCTTTACCAGCCAATTCTTCGTCTTCCTGATTTTCAGAAGTTTCTTCTTTATTTAATGAGTTACTAGGATTTAAACTTCCCGTACGAGTTTCTGAGACTTCTAAACCGTCGATAATGAATTCTTCTTCATCAATAACGAATGTTTTTGGCAAATTTTCTGATACTGGATTTTCAATGACCGTATTTTTTTTGACTACTTCTTCCTCTGACTTTGCTATTTTCTCTTTGTAATTTATTTCATCATTAAAGAACGCAATTCCCTTAAACGCGTAATTCCTTTCGGACTTTCCAAATATTCTTAAAACATCTGCAAAATTGCTTTCGCCTAAAATAATTCCTTTTCGCGTTGTTACCTTGAAAGGTGATTGAATAGATATTGAAAAGATTTCTTTATTTGGATCATTTTGGCAAGAATAAAATGAAAGACCGAGTTTTGTGTAAACCATTTCATTCGAGTATTCATTATGCTTTATCAGTTTGTAATCAGTGCCGTAAACGGAAACTACATCATCCATTGTAGATTTGCCGATAATAATACTATCTAGGCTTTCCCCTTCAACGATAAAACCTTCAAGGCTTTGTGCTAGGGAAACAGTTCCTTTAATTAAGCAAAATGAAGCTGCAATAATAAAAGTTATTGCGAAGAAAAAAAATCTTTTACGAAATTTCATTTATCTAATTCTCCTTTCAACCAATCCTGAAAATCCGATAAAACTACGAATTGCTGTTCGTTTTGTCCGCGTTTGAGAAATTCGGTTAAAACTTCGCTCGTTAAGATCGGCAATTCTTCGCTGCGTTCGATCTCTTTGTATTCGTGCGATTCCTGTAACTTAAAAATCTTCAACTTTTCGCCGTTGTATTGCCAAAACTCCGCAACACCGAATTCGGCATAAATCTCGAATTTGTCGTCCGACGGATGATGAACGTCGATCTCTACAACAATATCGGGCGCGAGTTCGATTTCTTTTGAAACATAATCCTTCGTTTGATGAACATCGGCATTGCTTACAAAAAAAGATAAGTCAGGTTCGACACCGTAATTTCTGCGTTTAGACCGAAGAGTCGCACTACCTGTCGGAGTAATTTCCGTGCGTGTCGCATAACTTACAAAACCCATTAATCTTTCCATTAATGCAATCAAAAGTTCGTGCAGTTCCGTGATGGGCATAATTGTCAAAACTCCTTTATTGTAAGTGATATTGATGGAAGACGATTTGCCGATCTCTTCACAAATTTCTTCATAAGTTTGCCAATCGATGCCGACATACTGCATCGGATGTTTCAAACTTACCAACGCTTCCCGCGTAAATGTGACTTCTGCCGTAATCATAAACTTACTGAACTTCTTTACACTGTCTGATGCCCGAATTTTCGACAATATCGATCACCGTGACGGTTTTCTTGCCTTTATAATTTGCGTAAAAAAAACTCACGCCTTTGTATTCCAAGCCGTCTTTCTTTTTGCCGTAAACCTTTTGAATATCTTCGAGCGTGCTTTTGCCCAAAACGATGCCTTTTGCAGTTTTTACTTGAAAAGGTGCGCGCATTTCGATGTCGAATACTTCGTTTTTCTTGTCGGCTTGGCACGAATAAAATGCTAAACCGAGTTTCGGATAAATAACCGCCTGCGAATATTTGCCGTATTTTTTCGTTTGATAACTCTTGCCGTATTTTTTAATTACGTCTGCCGTCGTCGATTTGCCGACGCGGATTCCGTCGATCCCGACGCCTTCTTTGGCGACTTTTACTTTGTCGCTCGTTTTCTCTTTAGTTTTGTCTTTAGTTTTGCTTTGCGCTTCTGCTGAAACTACCAAAAAACAACTTACCAGAATCGTCAAAGCTATTGTGAAACAGCTTTTTTTCATTAAAAATTCTCCTCTAATGTTTATTCAAAAATCAGGGGCAGTTTATCAAAAAATCTAAAATTTGCGCGTTTGCGGATCGAGCGCATCGCGCAGTCCGTCGCCTAAAAAGTTGAGCGAAAAGAGTGCGAGAGCCATCGTCACGCCCGGAAAAATAAGTTGCCACGGATAAATCGCGACGTTTTTGATGCCGTCCGAAGCGAGACTTCCCCACGAAGCGAAAGGCGGCTGAACGCCGATTCCCAAAAACGACAAAAACGCTTCCGTCAGCATCACGCTCGGAACGGTCAAGGTCGCGTAAACGATCACGGGACCGAGCGTGTTCGGGACGAGATGTCGGAAAATAATTCCGAACGTCGAAACGCCTGTTGCCCGTGCCGCCATGACGAATTCCTGATTTTTCAAACTCAAAATCTGCCCGCGTACAACCCGCGCCATCGTCAGCCACGAAACGAGTCCGAGCGCGAAAAACA
>DAITPE010000402.1:0-5503 GCA_036833775.1 Pyrinomonadaceae bacterium
GACAAGAAATTACTCATGCAACTCATCAATTTTTTCTGACAAAACGTAGTCTTTATCTGCTTGTGTTAGCTTCACGCGGTGATGAAAGAAGTAATCGATTGGAGGATTGGTTAAAGATAATTCAGAATCTTGGGGGCGATTCGCCAATTATAATTGTCTGCAACAAAACCGAAGAACATCGAATGAGTTTAGATGAACGTGCACTGCGTGAAAAATATTCAAACATTCGAGCATTTATTCGAGTTTCCTGTAAACATGGCACAAATATAAAAAAACTCAAACAATTGATCTTGAATGAAATCAAAAATATCCCGCATGTATTTGACCCATTTTCTAAAAAATGGTTTTCAGTAAAAGAAAAACTAGAAAATCTAAGCGAGAATTTTATTCCATATGACAATTATTTAAAAATTTGTGATGAAGAAGATGTAACGGATGAATTGAGTCAAGAAACCTTAATAAAATTTCTTCACGATCTTGGTGTTGTCTTAAATTTTAGAGATGATAGCCGATTGAACGATACAAATGTATTAAAACCAGAGTGGATTACTCATAGTGTTTATAAAATTTTGAGTGCGGAAATGTTAGAGGAAAAACACGGTGTTTTAACATTGGATATGGTTGGCAAAATTCTAGACAATAAGAGGTATCCGAAACATAAACATAACTTCATTATTCAAATGATGCAAAAATTCGAGCGATGTTTCCCATTGAAGAAAGATGAAACATTTTTAGTACCTGATCTTTTACCAAAAGAGCAACCCGATTTGGGAGATTGGAAGCCGGACTTAGCTGGTCTAGGATTTCAATATAGATATGAAATTGAGCCATCAAGTTTTATTACTAGATTTATCGTTAACATGAATGAGTTTATTGATAACGAGACTTATTGGCGAAAAGGGGTTGTATTGAGCAATGGAAATGATAATCGTGCAATTATAAAAGCTGATTTGGAGGATAAAATAATATCGATTTGGATAGATGGTAAGAAAGAAACAAGACGTGGTTTTCTTTCTATAATTAGAAGACAATTTGAACAAATTCACCAAACGATGACAAACTTAAAAGTTACTGAATACGTTCAGCACGAAAAGGGGAAAATCCCATATGATTCTCTGGTGAAATTAGAAGAGCGAGGAATCAAATTGCATTACTTTCCCGAACTAGATGAAGAAATTGATGTTGATATGATGTTGAATGGACTAGAAAAGAAAGAAGAAAGATATTTGAAAGAAATTGAGAAAAATGAGGAAATTATCTTTTCTGGAAAATTTGGGTTAAAAGGCATTGCCAAAGAATTATTAGATATGAAATACGATGTTGCGTTTAGTTTTGCAGGCGAAGAAAGAGAATTTGTAAAAGCGGTTTATGAAATTCTGCATAAAAAAAACATTTCGGTTTTTTACGATTTCGATGAAGATATTACGGTTGATCTTTGGGGAAAAGAATTGATCGAAGAATTGGATGAGGTTTATCGCAAACGCTCAAAATGTGTTGTGATGTTCGTTTCTGAAAACTATGCGAAAAAGGTTTGGACAAAACTCGAAAGACGCAGTTCGTTGGCTAAAGCAATAAACGAACAAAAAGAATACGTTTTGCCCGCAAGGTTTGACGATGCGGAATTGCCCGGACTTTTGCCGACAGTCGGATTTGTAGATTTACGCCACGAAACGCCCGAATCCTTTGCAAAGAAAATTATCTCAAAATTAGGAAGATTATAAATAGCGGACATCGAAATTTATCGTTTGTCCGCTTTTTTTGATTGTTTTATGTTTGTTCGCCGTTAATAATCGGCGGCGGTAAAATCTTCGCCTGTCAATTCTTGGTTGAGCGTGATGATGCGTGTCGGGTTGGCGAAATTGTAGCGTTTGGCGTTGATGCTCAGGATGTAGGTTTGTCCGGTTTCGAGCGCGTCGAAGCGGTAATTGCCGAATGCGCCCGTGATTGTCGAACGCGTTTCGCCGTTTGGCAAGGTGAGCGTGACGAGTGCGCCGCGAATGCCGTTGCCTTCTGCCGTCGAAGCTTTACCCGAAATTGAACTATCGGCGGCGGTCGCGACGCTGTTTCCGGTCAAGCCGATCAATGAATGCATATTGGGCGCACCGACATTGGCAACATTGGTCGGATTCGCGGCACCGCAGGCGACGGCGGAAATATAGCTCGGCGCGGTTTGCCCGAGAGCGTTGCTGCCGATAAAGAAACGAATATTCGCGCTCGTGCCGTCGGGGATAACAATTTCGACGGCGAGCTGTGTCGTGACGAGCTGCGGCGCGGCGGCGACGGCAACGGTTTGAAAAAACAAAGTGCCGTTGGCGACGGTCGCATTGGTCGTGCCGATCAAGGTGCGCGTTCCGGCGGGAAACGCGCCGCCCGTATTCGTGTAAATGTTGACCGTGAGCGGCTGTGAACCGCTCGGCGCAACTGCCTCTTCGATGCCGATCTGCACGCTCGAAACGGTAAACGTCCCGCTTTCACCGAAAGACGAAGGCGTAAAGGCGCGCCAATAACTGTTGTTATAAGTATTGCCCGCGAGATTGCAGGAAATCGAATTATTCGCCGTAATCGTTGTCGTGTTCGTGTTTTGCCAGAGCGTCACCGCTTTGCCCGCAACGCTGAAAGCAAATAAAAAAGCGCAAACCAGAAAGCCGCGCAGAATGAATGACCGTTGGACCCGGGCATTTGTTAAAAAGCCGTAATTTTTTCTAATCATAATTGTTTTATTCTTCCGTTGATCTTGCAGGTTCATTGGGCAGGGAACAACAAACAAGTCAGTAATTTATTTGGATTTAATTCGCAAATATTAATTTTTGATTGCTTTCTAATGTGTCACAAAAGATGCGATTCGGCAAATATCGGTCAAAGGCTCGATTGATGCTGCCGAAAACTGAAAAAAGCGGACATCGAAATTTATCGTTTGTCCACTTTTTTGTTTGGAAAATTATTGTTTTGTCGGCTTACTTTTTTACTTCAAAATGTCTTCCGCCTGATTGAGCAAATCTTGCAGATTCTTGATGCCGAGTGTTTCTCCGGCTTTGCGGATCGAGCCTTTGGTGGCGGCGGCGATGATCTCTTGTCCGACCTTTTGGGCGATGCGCGTGGCAAGTTGTTCGTCTTTGACGGCGATGATCTGCCATTTGTCGCCGTTTTTCTTCATTTTTACTTCGAGCGGACGTTCTTTGATCTTACTTTTGATGATGGCAATGTCGGCGGTTTGATTGATCTCTAAATATCTGTCCGCGCCGATGACGATCGCAAAAAAAGGAACGCTCGAAAATTTATCGGTCTTTTCACGGATCACACGCGGAAGCTCGGCTTTGGCGCGGTCTTTGATCGCGGGAAGCAGCGGCGCGGCGACTTGGGCGACTTTGGAAATGGTCTGTGCGGGCAAACCTTTGCCGTAGAGTTCGACTGCTTTTTCGGTGATCTGCGGCATAAAATCGTCAACGACGGCGTTTGTATCGACCAGCGAATCGATCGTTTTCTGATCGTTGTTGCGCGCCGCGTCGATGATCAAGGCAAGCGAATATTGCGGCGTTTTTTTCAAGCTCTGCCAATAAAAATATCCGCCGACCGCGCCGATCAGCAAGACCGCACCGATCACGGCGGCGAAAATGCCGAGAATTTTCCCGAAACGCCCGCGCTTTTTCGGCGGATTCACTTCACCGAAAGACGGAACATTTTCGCTTTTAACATTTGCGCTTTTTGATGGCGAATCTTCCAAATTTACCGTAAATCTCGACATTTTAATCTTTATAGCCGCAAAAAGGCACAAAATTCTCAAAAAAAAATCTTGGTAGTGAACAAAGATCAAGGCTTTGATAAATTGCCACTAGCTTTAGCTGGTGGACTGATTACACACAACGGCTTGAGCCGAACTTATAAAAAATATCGATCAACCTTTCAGCTTTAGCTAAAGCAGCTAAGGAATTTTTTAAGTTTTACTTTCGGCTAAAGCCTTTTTTTGATTCAATTTGTCCGTAAATCTCGACATTTTATATTTATAGAGTTAATTATAGCCGCAAAAAGGCACAAAATTCTCAAAAAAAATCTTTTTGTATTTTTTGCGCCTTTTTGCGGCAATTCAATCTTCCTTTTTCAAAACTTGCGCCGTCAGCTTGCCTTTTGCGAGACGAATTTTGACGGTTTCGTTTGCGTTTACGTTTTTCGTGTCGCGCAAAATCTCGCCCTTTTCGTTTTCGGCGATCGCAAAACCGCGTTTCAAAACCGAAAGCGGCGAAAGCGCGTCGAGCGAAGCCATTTCGATTTTCAAACTTTCGTCCTTTGCGTCGATCACCTTTTTAATCGCCGATTCGCTTTTTTGTTTCAGCAGAGCCAGACGCTTTTGATTTTCCGCGACTTTCGATGCGAGTTTGACGGGCGAAAGTTGCGAACTGATTTTTTCGAGTTTCTTTGTCGAAGTTTTCAACTTTTCCGCAAACGCCGTTTTCATTTGCGCTTCAAAATCTTCGATCTCATAACGCCAATCCTTCACCGTCTGCGGAAATTCGACAAAAACAGGCGAAAGCGCGAGTTCCTGCAAATCGTTTTTCGATTTCAGAAGTTTGTAATCGATAAGCTGAATCAAATCCTGCGTCCGCTGTTGAATATAGGCTTCGATCTGATCTTCGGATTGCGCGACGATTTCCGCCGCCGCGCTCGGTGTCGGCGCGCGTCGGTCGGCGACAAAATCCGCGATCGTAAAATCGATTTCGTGACCGACCGCCGAAATGATCGGAATTTCCGAAGCGCGAATCGTCCGCGCTAAAAATTCTTCGTTAAACGCCCACAAATCTTCCGCCGAACCGCCGCCGCGCCCGACAATTAAAACGTCTATTTTCTCCGATTCGCTTGCAGTTTTGTTGAATTTATTCGCGTTCAAGATCGCTTGCCGAATTTCCTGTCCGGCAGTTTCGCCCTGAACTCTGGTCGGAATCAAAACGATGCTGACCGAACGCGTTCTTCGGGAAAGAACATTCAAAATATCGTGAAAAGCCGCGCCGTTCGGCGATGTCACAACGCCGACTCTTTTCGGGAAAAACGGCAAAGGACGTTTTAATTCTTCATCAAAAAGCCTTTCTTTGGCGAGTTTTAATTTGATCTGCTCGAACGCAACTTTCAACGCGCCTTCGCCGACAGGTTCGAGCGATTCGACCAAAATCTGATATTCGCCTTTCGGCTGATAAACGCTCAATTTCCCGCGCACACGAACCTGAATCCCGTCGAAAGGCTGAAATTTTATCCGCATATTGTTGCGAATATAACAAGCCGCTTTAAGCTGTGAAAATCCGTCGTGCAGCGTAAAATACCAGTGCCCCGAATTTGCCGCAACAAAATTGACGATCTCGCCTTCGATCCAAACGGAAGAAAAACCGCGCTCCAACGCAGTTTTTACCTGTTCGTTCAATTCCGAAACCGAAAGCGGACGACGTTCCTGCTCATCGAAAAGCGATTGTAAAAGTGAAGATTTCATTTATTTTCATCATCAAAAATTGCTTTCAAGATT
>DAITPE010000403.1:0-5485 GCA_036833775.1 Pyrinomonadaceae bacterium
TAGGCGATTATTTGCGCGCTTCGGGCGGCAAACGCGTGCGTCCTGCGCTGCTTTTGCTTTCAAATTACGCCGTCGGCGGAACTGCTTCGAACGAAAATGTCATTCGTCTGGCAACCGTGATGGAAATGCTTCACACGGCGACGCTCGTTCACGACGACATCATTGATAATGCAAATACACGCAGAAATCGGGCTTCGGTAAATGCGCGATTCGGCAATCAATCGGCAGTTTTAATGGGCGATTGGCTTTATATGTCGGCGTTTGAAACGAGTTTGAAGGAAAGAAGTTTAGAAATTTTGGATATTTTAACGCGTTTGACGCGAAAAATGACCGAAGGCGAGCTTATTCAATTAACGATGCTCGGTCGGACGGATATTTCCGAAGACGAATATTTCGACATTTTGCGCCGTAAAACTGCGTTTCTATTTTCCGCCTGCTGCGAGATCGGCGCGATTTTGGGCGGCGCAGACAAGGAAGGTCAAACCGCATTGCGCGATTATGGAATGAATCTCGGAATTGCATTTCAGCTCGCCGATGATTCGCTCGATTTCACGGCGGACGAAGATGTTTTGGGTAAAGCCGCCGGAGCCGATCTTTTGGAAGGCAAACTGACGTTTCCGCTAATTTTGCTCGTTCGTAAAATGCCTGAAATTCAAGCAAAACTCGATCAGATTATGCGCGACGGCGATTATCTCGTGATTTCGCGCGAGGAAATTTTAGATTTACTGAAAAAACACGGAACACTTGAAGAAACACGTCTTCGGGCGTATGAATCTGCCGAAAAAGCGAGAAAAAATCTTGAAGTTTTGGCTGAAACAAGTTATCGTGTAGCATTGGAAGAAATTCCGGCTTATATGATCGAGCGGGCAAAGTAACAAATCTTTAATATCTATCATTTAATATCTGACATTTTTCTTTTCAAATATTAAATGCTAAATGTCAAACGACTTTATGCTAGATGAAAATTTAATCGCCACTTTGGAACAAAGTTTGCGCCAAACCCGAAACGCCCAACAGCGTTTGATTACCCGTTTGAATGAAGTTGAAGCGGAAGCAAATCGTCTGCGGCAAGAGATCGAGGCACTCGAAAACAGCGCGGCGCAAACCGAATCTGCAATTTACAGTCTTTTGGCAACAATGCGTTCGGGCAAAAATAATTGGAATCTCCCGAAAAGTATGCACGTCGATGACGATTACGAAATCCCGCAGGACATCCGCCGTCCGCCGCCGCGTATGAACCATAATCAGCAGGGAAATCCGTATAATAATCAGCAAAATCAACAGCCGAATCATTATAATAATCAGCAGAATCAACAAAATAATTATAATAATCCGCCGCAAAATTACCGAAACAATAACAACAATAATTCGGTAGCATATATGAATCAGTCGCGGCAAGTTCCGTCGATCGGTCAAAATATCGAGCCGATTAGTCATCGTTTTGCGGACAGAACGATCACGCAAGCCTGCACGTTGCTGTTGCGTGAAGCGGGAATGGCTTTGCACGTCAACGAGCTTTTTAATTTATTAGTTGCGGGCGGAATGAAATTTAACGGAAATAATCCGACTATTTCGATCGCCGTGTCGCTAAACAGAAACCGCAGATTCAAAAAAGTCGCGCCGGGAACATTCGATCTCGTAATGCGTTCGGCTTCGTCACAAGCAGTTTCGTAAAGTTTTTTTTAGTATTTCGATTACAAAGCAAGACTCACGATTTGTAACTAAATCGTAAAATCTTGCTTTTTGATTTGTTATTTTTTAAGTTTATTTTAGGTTTGAAAGAGAGATGAAAATTCGTAAAGAAATATTGTTAAAGTTGGCATCGGCTTGTTTGACGGCGGGAATCGTAATTATCGGGTTTACTGCCCAAATTTCTGCTCAAAAAGTAAGACTTCGCGCACAGATCACGCCGAACTGCACACAGGTTCGTTCAACGGCTGGTTGGAAGTTTTCCGATATTTTTGCAGACGGAAATATTGCCGTTCAGGGAAGTTACGGTTGCAACGGGGCATTTATTTACAATATTTCAAATCCTGATGCACCGACGCTTTCGGCTTGGTATAATCCGGGCAATAATCAGCAATTTCTCGAAGCGATCGTCGTCGGAAACCGAGGATATTTCGGCAGCGGAAACGGCGGCGGCGTGCACATCGTCGATCTGACGAATCCGACAAGTCCGCAGCTTTTGGGAATCGTCAATTCGACCAGCGGAAACGGTCACAATTCGATTCACGAAATGATGATTTACAATCAGAACGGACAAACTTTTCTGATCGAAAATTTCAATTCGACAACCAACAAAATAATTAAGATCATCAATATCACGAATCCGGCAAGTCCGGTTTTTATCCGCGATTTCAATCCGACCGAAGCCGTTTGGGTTCACGCGATGCACATTCGCGGAAACCGTATGTTCACATCGGGTTGGGGAAATTCAAATAATCGCGGAAGAACCGAAATTTACGATATTTCAAATCTCGCCACGCAAGCACCGACGCTTTTGGGCTTTATTTCCGATACTTCGACTTCGATCACGGCTGGAAACAATATGCACAGCAGTTGGACGAGTGAGGACGGAAATTTTCTTTACAGTTGCCGCGAAACTGCCGACGGTCAAGGCGATGTCCGAACTTACGATATAACGAATCCGGCGCAGCCTTTGTTGGTGAATCGTGTGACGATGAACGATTTGGCATTAAATGCCGTTACGCCGCATAACCCGGTCGTATTCGGCAATAAACTTTATGTTGCTTGGTATCAAGCAGGTTTGCAGGTTTTCGATATTTCTATTCAAAACGCGCCGAAACGAGTTGCACAATACGATACTTTTCAACCGCAATTCACGGCAACCGAAGATTCTTTGCTGAATGAACCGTGGGATATGGTTTGCGGAATGTCGAATTTTCAAAACGCACTTCCGACGAATTACAACGGCAACTGGGCGGTTTTTCCGCTTTTGGGTGAAGACAAAGTTTTGGCGGGCGATATGACTAACGGTTTGCTGATTCTCGACGCACGTAATGCAACTGCACCGTCGAAAAACGTAGTTTCCGATTTTGACGGCGACCGCAAAACGGATTTTTCGGTCTTTACGCCTTCAAACGGCAATTGGAGCGTCGAAAAAAGTTCGGATAATTCGTTTTCTTCAACGACTTTCGGAACGAGCGAAGACAAGATCGTTGCCGGAGATTATGACGGGGACGGCAAATCCGATGTCGCCGTTTTTCGTGCGTCGGCAGGTGCTTGGTATATTCTCGGCAGCACGAACAACGCTTTTACCGCAGTAAATTGGGGCGCGAGTTCGGATATTCCGGTGGCGGCTGATTACGATGCCGACGGCAAAACGGATGTCGCGGTTTTCCGTCCGTCGAACGGTGCTTGGTATATTTTACAATCGACGCTCGGTTTTAAGGCAGTTAATTGGGGAGCGAACGGCGATAAACCGCTCGTCGGAGATTTTGAAGGCGACGGCAAACCCGATCAAGCCGTTTACCGCAACGGCGTTTGGTATATTTTGCAGAGTTCTTCGACGATCCCGACATTCGTTTCGTTCGGAACTGCGACCGACAAACCGCTCGTCGGCGATTTTGACGGCGACGGAAAGACCGATATTACGGTTTATCGTCCGTCGGAAGGTTATTGGTATATTTTGAATTCAAACAACAATTCGCTGAGCGTTTCGGGATTCGGTTTGTCTGACGATGTTCCGGTTCCGGCTGATTACGACGGCGACGGCAAAACCGATATTTCCGTTTTCCGTCCGAGCGCGAACGCTTGGTATCGTTTGAACAGCTCGAACGGCGCGTTTGTTTCAAAAACATTCGGACAGACAGGCGACAAACCTTCGCCTGCTTCCGCACAACCGTAAAAGCCGTATAAAATTCAATCTCGTAAATCCAAAGTCATAAAAACAATTTGACTTTGGATTTTTTCTTTTTATCATTGCTGTATGAAATTAATTCTGACAATCAACGGCGGCACGCTTTCAGGCAGAAGTTTTGATTTGGAGAGCGGTTTTTTAACTATCGGCAGGGGCGATAATTGCAGTATTCGGTTCGATCCTTTATCGGAACGCGTCGCATCCAAACAACACGCCTTTATCGAGGCGAAACAAGACGGTTTTTATATTACCGACAACAACAGCACGAACGGAACGCTCGTCAACGGTCAGAAAGTTCAATCGGCGAAACTCAATTCGGGCGACACGGTGCAATTCGGAAAGAACGGAACCGAAGCAAAAGTATTTATTGACGGAATTCCGTTTGCGGCGCAGTTTTCCGAACCTACCGTTGCCGCAAATTATCAACCGCAGGCGAGCTTTCGTGATTATCAGGTTCAGCAATTCAATCAAGCCGCACAAATTCAAAATGTCAGCGTTCAAAAATCGATCTCTCAATTAGGACTCGGAAACATCAGCGTTGCCGCCGAACCGTCGAACAATACGGGAAAATATATCGGCATCGCCGTCACGATCTTCGGAATAATCTTTTTGGGAATCATTGTTAGCTTGATAATGTTTGCGAGCGTCGGCATCGGTTCGGCGATCATGGCGGCGTTTGTTGCCTTTATTCCGGCGATCATTTATCTTCTGCCGCTGATCTGGCTCGACCGATACGATCCCGAACCGATCTGGCTGCTCGCGCTCGCGTTTGCTTGGGGCGCGTTGGTCGCGGTCGTGATTTCGTTTGTCATCAACACGCTTTTAGGCTCGCTTTTCGGCGAATTTGTCGGTGCGGTAATTTCCGCGCCCGTGTTTGAAGAAGGCACTAAAGGTTTGGGATTGGTGCTTCTTTTAATATTTTTCCGCAGATATTTCGACGATATTCTCGACGGCATTGTTTTCGCGGGCGTAATCGCACTCGGATTTGCAACGGTCGAAAACGTGCTTTATTACGGTCGCGGAATTCGTGCGGGCGGTTTCGACGGACTGCTCGTTTTATTCATTTTGCGCGGAATTATGTCGCCGTGGGCGCACGTCACGTTTACTTCGATGACGGGAATCGGATGCGGAATCGCGCGTGAATCGCACAATATGTTCGTGCGTTTGATAATGCCCGTCGTCGGTTATTTTGCGGCGGTCACGCTTCACGCGATCTGGAACGGAATGGCGGTCGTCGGCGGTTTGCAGGGATTTATAATCGGTTATTTGGTGTTGGAAATCCCGTTTTTCCTGATCTTCAACGGTTTTTCGTTCTACGTGATGCATCGTCAAAACAAGATTTTGAAAGAAATGCTGGCGATCGATATTGCGCGTGGATTGATCCCGCAAGAACTTGCCGATAAAACGACTTCGGCGTTCAAAAGTTCGGCTTGGATTCTCGGCGGATTATTTAACGGCAAATTTTTGGCGCGAAGCCGTTTCGTGAGAGCCTGCGGAAAACTCGGTTTGAGCTATTGGCACATACAACGCGCAACCGCCGCCCAAGGACAGACGGGAAGTTTTCAGCAAAACCCGATCCTGCGCGAAGAAGTTTTGAAATGGCGG
>DAITPE010000404.1:0-5473 GCA_036833775.1 Pyrinomonadaceae bacterium
CGATCGTAAATAAAATTCCTGAAAGTCCTAAATAGCTTGCTAAACTCGGTTCCATTTTTTTAGTCCGTCTTAAATAATTCGTTTCAATTCTTCCAAATTCAACTTTTCGTCAAAAACGGCGCGAATTTGTATTCTGAAATTCGGCAAAACAACGCTTTCGATCGTTCCGTCTTTTGCTTTCAATAAAAGTTCGTATTCTTCCGCTTGCAGAAAATACTGCTCGATAAATTCGTTTTTCGGTTCGATTATCCAATATTCCCTGATTCCGTGCGCCGCGTAATCTTGAAATTTTATCTCACGGTCGAATTTTTCGGTCGAAGGTGAAAGAACTTCGACGACAAAATCAGGCGCGGGAAACTGCATCTGCTCAGGTCTGAAATTGTTTGATTTCGAGCTTTCAAAAAAACAAATATCAGGTTCATAATCGTTACGCGTCAAGGAAATCAGCATTTTTTCGCTTCCGACAAAGCCGAGATCGTGTTTTTCAACGAATGTGTCGAGCAATTTTGTCAGCAGTTTAATTGATTTTGTATGACGCAATTTCGCAGGCGATTGAAAAATTATTTCGCCGTTGATAAATTCCATTTTTTTATCTTCTTCAATGATTTCGTAGAAATGACGGCGATTTGCCTGTTCAGCCTGTAAAGCGGTTTGCAGGCGTTCCGCTAAAATCGCGGCGTTCGGCATTTCCAAAATCTGATTGACGGAGATATTCATTTTCAAAAACTACATTGCGATTCTGAAATCGTCTTCTTTGCCTTCGTGGCGTTTTTCCAATTCGTTGTCAACGACCAATTCCAATTCGGGCTGGCTCAAACGGCGCGCCAAAATTACGCCGCCGATGATCGCCATAAGAAGCAAAACTCCGACGATCTCGACCGGCAGCAGATATTCGGTGTACATCGATGTTCCGATGCTCATCGTTTTGCCGATTCCGTCTTCCGCTTTCGGTTTGTTCGGTGCTTTCAAAACGGCGTAGAAAACGAAAAATGTCTGCACGAGCAGAATCAAACCCAAGCCTGCGCCGACGCCGTATAGATAATTTAAACGCTGAAGCGGTTTGTCGTCGTCCAAATTCAAAAGCATAATTACGAAAACGACCAAAACCATGATCGCACCAGCGTAAACTAAAATCTGAACTGCCGCGATAAACGGTGCGGCAAGCGTGATATAAAGACACGAAAGCGATACGAAAACGCCGATCAGCGAAACCGCGCTGTAAAGCGGATTTTTGTGATAAACGCACGAAAGCGCACACGCAATGGCGAGTCCGGCGAAAAGGAAAAAGAAAGCAGTTGTAGCCATTTTTTTAGTAGAGAGTAGAGAGTAGAGAGTAGAGAGTGCGGATTTTTTTTCTCCACTCTCCACTCTTTACTCTCTACTCAACATTAACTGTTCAAAAAATAAACGACGATGATCGTCACAAGCACATTTACCAATGCCAGCGGTAAAAGGAATTTCCAACCGAAATTCATCAATTGGTCGAAACGAAAACGCGGCAATGTTCCGCGAATCCAGATATACAAAAACAGGAACGCGCAGATTTTCGCCATAAATCCGAGAAAACTCACAAGCGCGTAAGGAATCGAGCCGACTTCCAAAATGCGGCTCAATCCGGGAATATACCAACCGCCGAGAAACAGCGTTACGCACATCACGGAAACCGTGAACATATTGATATATTCCGCCATGAAAAACAGCGCAAATTTGAGCGCGGAATATTCCGTATGAAATCCTGCAACGAGTTCGGTTTCGGCTTCGGGCAAGTCGAACGGAACGCGGTTCGTTTCAGCAAAAGCCGCGATCAAAAAGACGATAAATCCGATAAATTGCGGAATAATATACCATTTTGACCAGATCGGAGCGTGTGTTTGTGCAAGGATAATCCCGTTCAAATCGAGCGTTCCGGCAAGCATTACCACGCCGAGAACCGATGCGCCCATTGCCAATTCATAAGAGATCATCTGCGCCGAAGAACGAAGTCCGCCCATCAAACTATATTTGTTGTTTGACGACCAACCCGCGAGCGCGATTCCGTAAACACCGACCGAAGTAATTCCCAAAACATACAAAACGCCGACATCGATTTTTGCGATCGTCAGCGGAATTTGTTTGATTCCTTCGCCCAATCCGTATGGCAAAAAACTCAGATCGAAATTGATCGACGGACCGAAAGGATAAACCACCATCGGCATCATCGCGCACGTAACCGCGACGAGCGGCGCAAGGAAATATATGAATTTGGTCGATTTATCGGGAACAAGGTCTTCTTTCAAAATAAATTTCAAAAGATCGGCAAACGGCTGCAAAACTCCCCAAGGACCGACGCGGTTCGGACCGATACGTCCTTGAATCCAACCTAAAACTTTGCGCTCCGCCAAAACCGTGTAGGCAACTACGACCATCACGACGACGAACGCGATCGAACAGCCGATAACTGCGGCTATGATCGGGAAAGCTGTCTTTAAAATTTCTTCCATACTGAAAATTAATATTCGACTTTCAGATTAATTCTGTCCGTCAAACCGACGGCGGCAACTTCAGCCGTTTCGGTGCGCGGTGTTCCGTCCAAATTAAATTGCGCGAGCGGCGAAACGAGCAGATTTTCCGGTTTCGGATTGCCGTTTGCCAACAAATGAAACTGCGCGGTTTTGCTTGTCAAAGTCGTCAAACGATGCAGTTTGTGACCGACGCGCGGCGTTTCGCTGATTTTTTCAACGTCAGCCGAAAGTTTGTCGGCGTTTGCTTTCAACGCGTTCATTTCATTCGACAAATCTTTGCCGCCGGAAATCGCGTGTTTGATTTGAACGGGTTTCGATTCGTCTTTCAACGCCGGATAACGCAAGCCCTCATAAGCACTTACCGAATCTGCAATCGCTTTGAAAACCATCGTCGCCGAGAAATTGTAACCGAAATCTGCGCCCATTTCGCGCGCGATCAAAGTCGTGATCATCCAATCGGCTTTCGATTGATTGACCGGATCGATCGCTTGGCGAACGCGTTGAACAAATCCCGTATTGTTGGTAAATGTTCCGTCAACTTCGGCAAAGCTCGCCGCCGGCAAAACTACGTCAGCATATTTCGTCGTTTCGGTTTCAAAAAGTTCTTGAACGACGACAAAATCTTTGTTTGCCAACAGTTTAGCGTCTTCTTCCTGCAAACTTCCGCCGATCAATAATGCTTTCGAGTTTTTCAAAACGTCAGCCAAAAGCTTTTTGCCTTGCATCAAATCATTCGCGCCGACCGAATTGTTGTAAAGCGGCAGCGGATGAAGCAATGCACGGCGGCTTTCTGAAGTAAATCTGCCGACTGAATTTGCTAAAACAGCTTGTGCTTCCGCAGAAACATCGCCGCCGAACATCACGACAAAATCGCCTTCGGTTTCGCTGATAGTTTTCAGCAGCGCGTCGAAATCAGCGGTTTCGATGCCGAGTTTTTTACCTAAATCATCGTTAATTGAATCGGCAAAAGCCAATGCAAAAGCGTCGTATGAGTTCGGATTGACGTGCAAAAATTGCGAAGCCTGAGCCGCAAGACGAATCGGCGTGTCGTTGACGATGATTAATTTCGCGCCGTCGTTGCGAACCGCCTGACGAATCTGTTTCGCCGTAAATGTTTGTTCTTCTTCGGGTTCGCCGCCGATAAGCAGAATCGTTTTCGCTTTGCGAATCTCTTTATGTGTCGCCAGCGGCACACTCAAATTATCGAAAAACGCCGAAAGATCGTAGCGGTCGGAAACCGCGTAATTTTCAGTTCCGACAACTTCGGTCGCAAAGCGTTTCAAAGTAAAGATCGCTTCGTTCGTCAAACGCGGACTTGCAACAACGCCGACGTTTTTTCCGCTTTCCTTTAATTTGTGACCGACGAAATGAACCGCTTCATCCCAAGTTGCGGGAATCAGTTTTCCGCCTTTTTTGTAACGAATCAAAGGAGTTTTGATGCGGTCGGAATGATTAACGAATTCGTGTGCGAAACGCGATTTGACATCGAGAAATTCGCCGTTTAAGCCGTTTACATAACGATCACGCGCTACGATTCGGTGAACTTTTCCGCCGCGCGAACCGATCGAAAGCTGCATTCCGTCCGAACCGTAAACGTCGGTCGAAATCGTCTGATCGAGTTCCCAAGGACGCGTTTCGTGACGATAAACGCCGTCAAGAAGCGTTCCGGTCGGACAAACTTCGATACAGTTTCCGCATTGCGAACAATTCAGCCAACCGCCGTAAGTTCCGATCACGGTATTCACGCCGCGATTTCCTGCTTCGATCGCATCTTCGCCCATCCATTCGTCGCAAACGCGCGTACAGCGTTTGCAAACGATGCAGCGTTGCGAATCGTTCGCCACGATCGGCGACAGGAATTTTTCGGGTTTGACGTTTTTCTTTTCGCTGAAGCGTTCTTCAACGTCGCCCCAATCGAAAATCATTTCCTGAAGTTCGCATTCGCCGCCGCGATCGCAAACAGGACAGTCGAGCGGATGATTTGCAAGCAAAAACTCGCTCATCGCACGCTGCGCTTTTTCGATCTCTTCGGATTGCGTGGTCACGACCATTCCGTCAGTGCAAGTGATCGTGCAGGAAGTTTGCAACTTCGGCATTTTTTCAATGCGCACGAGACACATTCTGCAAGAAGCCTGCAAAGCAAGGTCGCTGTAATAACAAAACGACGGAATATTAAAGCCTTTTTCGCGGCACACATCGATTAAACGCGCACCTTTTTCGACCTCGAAATCCTGTTCGTTAATGGTAACTTTGATAAGTTCTGACATTATCTTAACTTGATAAAACTAAAAATTATTCTGATTTATTGTTACTTTCGGTTGCGGTTTTCTTTTTGCCTTTCGGACGTGTTTTTCCAAAACTTCCTGCAAAAATCTTTCCGCGACGTGTTCTTTTATCGCCTTTTCCCATTTTTATTTCCTCACTAAAATATTTTTATACATTGGCAACAACGCCGTTGCCGTTTGTTTTATTCAAAAGCCATTTTTTGAAATCGTCAGGAAAACGTTTGACCGCACTTTGAATCGGCCACGCGGCTGCGTCGCCAAGCGGGCAAAATGATTTTCCTTCAATATTATCGCAAATATCCAAAAGCAATTGAGCATCTTCGGGACGACCGTTGCCTTCGGAAATGCGATCAAAAATCTTTACTAACCAATCTGTTCCTTCGCGGCAAGGCGTACACCAACCGCAGGATTCGTGTTTGTAAAATTCGGTCAGGTTTTTCGTTGATTCCATTACGTCAACGGTTTCGTCCATCACGATAAATCCGCCCGAACCGACCATCGAACCGCCGACCACCAAGCCTTCGTAATCCATCGTCACGCCTTTTCCGACGATCTGTTCGGCGTTCATAATATAAACTGACGAACCACCGGGAATGACCGCTTTCAATTTTTTATCGTCGCGCAGCATTCCGCCGCAGTCTTCCATGATGAATTTTTCCAAATCCTTGTAACCCATCGGAAGTTCGT
>DAITPE010000405.1:0-5461 GCA_036833775.1 Pyrinomonadaceae bacterium
AGTTTATCAGGGAAACCAAATCTCAATCTTTTACACATAATATTTTGGTTGATTGTTTGTTTATTTACTATCATTTTTAGTTTTATATTCTGGGTTGATTTTTATAAGGTTGGATTGATGCCGTTAATTTGTTTTATAATATCAAGTGCTATCAAAGGAATGACAATGGTGGAAGTTGAAAATAGATTAATGATTTCACCAAGAATATTTCAACGATTAAAAGATAAAAAACTGTTATTAATTTACGAGAATTACGATAAGGGCAATAATTTTTAGGAACCAAATATGCAAACACAGAGAAGTTTAGACGAATTTAGAAATGAACCTTTTACCGATTATTCGGTGGCGGAAAATGCGGAAGCGATGCGCGCGGCGATCGAACAGGTGCGAAGCGAACTCGGGCGCGAATATCCGATCATTATCAACGGCGAGAAGATCACGACCGATCAAAAGTTTGAAAGCATCAATCCGGCGGAAAAATCGCAGGTTGTCGGCGTTTTTTCGGATGCCGATGCTGATGCCGAAAATCTGACTGCGAAAGCGATCGAAGCGGCAACGCTTGCTTTCGACGTTTGGAAAAACGTTTCGCCTGCCGAACGCGCCGAGTTTCTTTTCAAGGCGGCGGACATTATTCGCCAGCGCAAACATTATTTTTCGGCTTGGATGTGTTTCGAGACCGGAAAAACGTGGGCGGAAGCCGACGGCGATACTGCGGAAGCGATCGATTTTCTCGAATTTTACGGGCGCGAAATGTATAAATGGGCGGGACCGCAGGAAGTAACGCCGTCGCCGTATCAGGAAACGAACGGTTTTGAATATATTCCGCTCGGTGTCGGCGCGATCATTCCGCCTTGGAATTTTCCGCTCGCAATTATGGCTGGAATGACGATGGCGGCGGTCGTTACGGGAAACACGACCGTTTTGAAACCTTCGCCCGATGCGCCGACGATCGCGTATAAATTTATGGAAGTTTTGGAAGAGATCGGACTTCCCGCCGGAGTTGTGAATTTTGTCGTCGGTTCGGGCGCGGCGGTTGGCGAACAGATGGTTCAAAGCCCGTATGTGCGTTTTATTTCGTTCACGGGGTCGAAAAAAGTCGGTCTGCATATTTACGAAGAAGCGGCGAAAACGCGTCCAGGACAAAAATGGATGAAGCGCGTCGTTGCCGAAATGGGCGGAAAAGACGCAACAATCGTTTGCGACGATGCCGATTTGGACTCAGCGGCGGAAGGCGTCGTGCAAGCGGCTTTCGGTTTTCAAGGTCAGAAATGCTCGGCGTGTTCGCGTTTGATCGTTGACGAAAAAGTTCACGACGAACTGCTCGAAAAGATTGTTGCATTGACGCAGAAAATCAAGATCGGTCCGGCGATCGAAGGCGAAACGCAGATGACGGCGGTTATCAACGAAAAATCGTTCAAAAACGCGACTTCGATGATAAACAAAGGAATCGAAGAAGGCGGCAAGGTCGTGATCGGCGGCAAAGGCGACGATTCGAACGGTTTTTATATCGAACCGACGATCATCGACGATGTAAAAGCAGGTTCGACCGTCGAACAGCAGGAAATTTTCGCGCCTGTTCTGGCGGTTATCAAAGTTAAAGATTACGACGAAGCGTTGAAGGTTGCGAACGGCACGGATTACGGTTTGACGGGCGCGGTTTATTCGACGACGGGCGCAAATCTCGAACGTGCGCGGCGCGAATTTCACGTCGGAAACTTGTATTTGAACCGTAAATGCACCGGCGCACTTGTCGGCGTTCATCCGTTTGGCGGATTCAATATGTCGGGAACCGATTCGAAAGCCGGCGGACGCGAATATCTTTTGCAGTTTTTACAAGGCAAATCGATCGCGCAGAAAATCTAAAGCAGTTTTTTAACCACAGATGGACACAGATAAACACGGATGAGAAAGAGATTTAATTAGTTTTTATCTCAAGAACATCCTGACTTATCTGTGTTCATCTGCGTTTATCTGCGGTTATATTTATTCTTTCAAACTAAATAATTTAGCGAAAACCAAATTATTGTGCGAAATCTCAAACGGTTCGCGTTCTTATTTTGTAATTTTGAAAATTACGTTTAAGATTTTGAACTAACAATTTATGAAATCCCCTAAAACTATGAAACATAACATTTTGAGCAAATTAACAGCGTTGTCTTTAATCGGTTTGATGTCGTCCACCGCGATTTTTGCACAGCGCGGTAAGAAGCCTGCGCCGCCGCAGAAGCCGAAAACGGTCGTTTTTGCAGTTTTGAACGACGGCAGAACGCTCGAACCGATCGGATTTATCGACAAAGGCGAGCTTGTCGAAGCTTCGAACGGAAGCGATGACGGCGCAAAACTGAAGAAATTTTCGACGACCTATTACAAACCGAAAACCGCTTATACATTGGTTTTCGGCGGTGTCGATGCCGGAAACGTGACGGTTGTAAAAAACGATCCGACTGCCGAATGCTCGACAAATTTGGCGGAAGCGACATACGTTTCGCCGAAAGCAAAGCTGAAAGGAATGGTGATGGGCTTGGCGACAAATGCGGCAGTTAAGAAAGGAACAGGCGTTCGCCGTTTGCCGACCGCGACCGAACGCGCCGAGATCGAAACATTGGTTCGCGCTGAATTCGTTAAAAATAAAGTTTCGGCTGCCGACGCAAAAACGTTGAAATATCATAATTTGACCGCGCTCGATGTCGATTCTGACGGGAAAGCCGAAATGGTCGGCTCATTTTGGGTAGAAACATCGGCGACCGAACGCGCACTGCTTTTCTTTATCGCCGACAAAGGCGCGAACGGAAAATATAAATTCGGTTACAGCGAATTTCGCCTTGTAAAACAGGATGAAGTGATGAGCGGCGAGATCAAATCGCTCGATGAAGGCATTTATCACGAACTTCTGCTCGACACGATGGAATACGACGGCGACAAGACCGACGAAATTTTCACATATATTCAATCGTTCGAAGGCGCAAGTTTCAATGCTTATTCGCGCCGTGAAGGAAAATGGGTGAAATCCTACGACTTTGCCAACTATCATTGCGGCTATTAATCCGTTAAAAAAGAGTCGTAAATTATTGTCGAAAGGAAATCTTCCGAGTAAAATTCGGGAGATTTCCTACTTTAAATCATCAAGTCCATGAAAAAACAATGAAGGCTCAGGTAAGTTTTCATAAGCGCGATGAAAGATCGCATCGCCGCCGTGCAAATCTTCATCACGCCCATGAAAAACTCAGTGGCGTTGATGAGAAATCACGTGGCGTTGATGAAAATTCACTTGGGCTTGATGTAAATGTTCATGGCGTTGATGAGAATTTACGTGGCATTGATGAGAAATTTCATGACGTTGGTGAAAATTTACATGGCGTTGATGAAAATTTAAGCGGGCTTGATGAGAAATCTTATGGCAGTGATGAAATTTCTCATGGCAGTGATGAAAATTTATGCGGCGTTGATAAAAATCTTCATGGGCTTTCATTAAATTTACGTGGAATTGATGTAAAAGAGTGTGAGCGTTGACTCTTTTTTAATGCGCGGTTCATCCGAAAAGACTCAAAATCGAGAGAAATGATCGTTGCGAGATATTCAAAGAAATTCGTTTTCAATTTAATACAAATTCAATGAGTTTTTGCTAAAATTCCAAAATGCGTTTTCCTATTTCTAAAACAAAATTTGTCAAAATATTTACCTGCTTTTCGTTGTCCGCGCTTTTGTTTCCGACGTTTGCGCAGACTTTGGAGTTTCCCGTCAAACGTCAGGAATCAGCCGAAACGTGGCGGCGCGACGGGCTTGCCGCGATCGAAAAAAAGAAGAATACGAAGGTGAAAAAGGGCAAAGCGAAAAACGTCATCCTGTTTATCGGCGACGGAATGGGCGTTTCGACTCTGACGGCGGCGCGGATTTTGGAAGGACAACTGCGCGGCGAAAGCGGCGAGGAAAATCGCCTGTCGTTTGAAGAATTTCCGTTCTCGGCTCTATCAAAAACATACAGCGCAAATCAGCAGACTTCGGATTCCGCGCCGACGATGAGCGCGATCATCACGGGCGTGAAAACCGATGAAGGCGTTTTCGGCGTGAATCAAAACATCGTGCGCGGCGATTATCGAACCGTGAAGGGAAATGAAACGAAAACCTTGCTCGAAATGGCGGAAGAAAACGGAAAATCAACCGGAGTCGTGACGACGGCAAGATTAACTCACGCCACTCCGGGAGCTTGTTACGCGCACACCGCCGACCGCGATTGGGAATCCGATTTCGATATTTCAAAACGCTCGAAAGCCGCTTATGACGCAAAGTTTGCCGACATCGCAAGCCAACTTTTAGATTTCAAATACGGCGATGGTTTGGAAGTCGCAATGGGCGGCGGTCGCACGAAGTTTTTGCCCAACACGCTGAACGATCCCGAATACACCGACAAAAAAGGCGAAAGATTGGACGGCAAAAATCTGACGGAAGAATGGACGCGCAAATATAAAGATTCGGCTTACGTTTGGAACAAAGCGCAATTCGACGCGATCGACGCGAAGAAAACGAAGCATCTTTTAGGACTTTTCGAGCGTTCGCATCTGCAATACGACATCGACCGCCCGAAAGACAAAGCCGGCGAACCGAGTCTTTCAGAAATGACCTCGAAAGCGATCGACGTTTTGAGCAATAATAAAAAAGGATTCTTTTTGATGGTCGAAGGCGGCAGGATCGACCACGCGCACCACGACGGCAACGCTTATCGGGCTTTAACGGATGCGATCGCGTTTTCAAACGCGGTCAGAACGGCGGCTTCGAAAGTTAATTTGGATGAAACTTTGATAATCGTTACGGCGGATCATTCGCACACGTTCACGATCTCTGGTTATCCGGCGCGCGGAAACAATATAATGGGACTTGTGAGGGAAGTTGACGAAAACGGCGAAATTGAAAAAGAACCGCACAAGGATGCATCTGGAAAACCATACACGACTCTGAATTACATCAACGGAACAGGCTACCGCAAAGGAACGCGTCCCGATCTGACCGATGAACAGGTGACAAACCCCGATTACAAACAGGAAGCCATCTTTCCTCTTTTAGCCGAAACACACGGCGGCGAAGACGTGGCGATTTACGCGACGGGCGTAAATTCGTATCTGGTCAGCGGTTCGATGGAAGAAAACTGGATTTTCTACGTGATGCAGGAAGCGTTTCGATTTAAGAAATAGGAAATTAACCGCAGATGAATACGGATAGACGCAGATAAAAAATGAGATTTTAAAGAAATTTATAAAAATCCTGCCATTATCTGTGTAAATCTGTGTTCATCTGTGGACAAAAAAATATGAAAGTAGTTTTTATGGGAACACCGCAGGCGGCAGTTCCGAGTTTGGAAAGAATTTTGGCGGACGGTCACGAAGTCGTCGCCGTTTACACACAGCCCGACCGACCTGCGGGACGCGGAAATAAACTCACTGCGCCGCCTGTCAAAGATTGTGCTTTA
>DAITPE010000406.1:0-5460 GCA_036833775.1 Pyrinomonadaceae bacterium
CAGAATCTTTAGAAAACGCCGTAAATTCGGCAATAATTTCGTTTACGCCGCCGAAAATTTCAAAACAAAATGGAATATAATAAACTCTGAATTTATGAAAAAACTGAATTGGGGATTGATCGGCGCGGGCGATATTGTCAGAAAACGGGTCGCTCCGGCGATAAATAATTTGGAAAATTGCAAGCTCGTTTCGGTCAGCCGAAACCGCGCTGAGTTAGCCGAAAGTTTTGCGAAAGAATTCGGCGCGGAAAAATGGTTTGCCGATTGGCGCGAGCTTTTGAAAGACGACGACACGCAAGCCGTTTATATCGCCACGCCCGTTTTTCTGCACAAAGAACAAACGATCGCGGCGGCGGAACAGGGAAAACACGTTCTGTGCGAAAAACCGATGGCTTTGAACGCGAAAGACTGCGAAGAAATGATCGCGGCTTGCAAAGCGAATAACGTCAAGCTCGGAATCGCTTATTACCGCCGCTTTTATCCCGTAATTGAAAGAATAAAAGAAATTATCGCTTTGCAAGAAATCGGAAAAATTTCAGTCGTGCAGATGAATGCGTTTGAGTATTTCGATCCGATGCCGGAAAATGCGCGTTTCTGGCTGCTCGAAAAGAGAAAAAGCGGCGGCGGTCCGATGATGGATTTCGGCTGTCATCGTTTGGAAGTTTTGACGAATCTTTTCGGCAAAGTTTCCGAAATAAAATCCGTCATCGGAAACGCCGCATTCAAACGCGAAACGGAAGATACGGCGATCGCGAGTTTGAAATTTGAAAGCGGCGTTTTCGCAAATGTAACTGTTACACACGCCGCGTTCGAGCCGAAAGACACGCTCGAAATTTTCGGAACGAAAGGCACGATTGATATTCCCGTTTTGAATAAGGAAACGATTCTAATCAAAACCGAAAACGGCAAACGAACCGAAATTCATCCGAATCACGCAAACGTGCATTTACCTTTAATTGCAGATTTTACCGACGCAGTTTTGAACGATAAAGAACCGCAAATCACAGGTGAAACAGGGAAATTGATCACCGAATTGGAAGACGAAATATATAAACGATAATCTTAATTAAAACTTTGCGAACTTTGCGTCTTTGCGTGAAATTTCTTGAGATTTTTTTTCACGCAAAGACGCAAAGTTCGCAAAGTGAAAAACTAATAGTTCAAAAAAATATCCGTGTCTATCCGTGTTTATCTGTGGATAATTTCCTACAAATCTGCGCGTTCCGAAAGTTCGAGCCAGCGTTCGGTATCGGTTTCGAGTTTTTCGTTGAGCTTTTCCTGTTCGGCAACTAATTGATTGAGCTTGTAAGCGTCGGTCGCAAATTCAGCTAATTCTTTTTCAATCTCTGCCAAACGGTTTTCGGTTTGCGCAATTTCGGTTTCGAGCGTTTCAAATTCGCGGCGTTCTTTGAACGAAAGTTTGTTCGATTTCGGTTTTTCTTGAGTTTTAATTACGTTTTCCGCCCGTGCTGACGCGTGGGCTTCTGATTCTTTTTTCTCGGCTTCTTCGCGCTCGGTAATTTCCAAATAAGCCGAATAATCGCCCGGAAATTCGCGGACTTTTCCGTCGCCTTCAAATTTGAAAACCGTGTCGATCGTTCTGTCTAAAAAATAACGATCGTGGCTGACGACGATGAGCGCACCGCCGAAATCGTCCAGATATTCTTCGAGCGCGATCAATGTCGGAATGTCCAGATCGTTTGTCGGTTCGTCCAAAAGAAGAACATTCGGCTCAGACATTAAAATTCGCAAAAGATACAAACGACGGCGTTCGCCGCCCGAAAGATTTCCGATCACCGAATATTGCGCCGACGGCGGAAAAAGAAATTTTTCGAGCATCTGCGAAGCCGTAATTTGATTTCCTTCGACGGTCGTCACATATTCCGCAACTTCTTTGATGTAATCGATTACGCGCTGTTCTTCGTTCAAAGCGCGGCTTTCCTGATCGTAATAACCGACGTGAACCGTTTCGCCGATAACGATTTCGCCCGCGTCGTTTTTCGTGCGGTTCGTGATCATTTCGAGCAAAGTAGTTTTGCCCGAACCGTTTGCGCCGATGATGCCGATGCGGTCGTCGCGCTTCAAAATATATGTAAAATCTTCGAGCAATTTGCGCTCGCCGTAAGATTTTGAAACGTCGTGAAGCTCGATGATTTTCGTTCCCAAACGCTTTGAACCGATTGCAATATCCATTTCGGCTTTCGCTTTTTCCTTCGGCTGTGCCATCAGATCGTAAGCGGCGGCGATGCGGTGTTTCGACTTGCGCGTCCGCGCTTTTGCGCCGCGCCGCAGCCACGCAAGTTCTTTTTTGATAAGCTGTTCGCGTTTGTGTCCTTCGGTTGCGCGAAGCGTTTCCTGTTCTTCTTTTTTCTCCAGATAATAAGCGTAATTTCCGCCGAAAGCCTGAACTGTTCCGCGATCGATCTCAAAGATTCGGTTCGTCACGCGATCGAGAAAATAACGGTCGTGCGTGACGAGCAGAAGTGCGCCCGTATAACGCCGCAGATAATCTTCGAGCCACGCGATCGTGTCAGCGTCGAGATGATTTGTCGGTTCGTCGAGAATTAAAATGTCGGGTTTGACGATCAATTCGTGCGCGAGCGCGACACGTTTGCGCTGTCCGCCCGAAAGCGTTTTCATCTGCGCCGAAGTGTCGGTAATGCCGAGTTTTGTCAACACATTTTTCGCGTTCGTTTCGATTTCCCAACCGCCGTTTATTTCCAGTTCGTGCTGTAATTTAGAAACTTTTTCGAGCTTTGCGTCCGAATATTCGATTGCCAATTCGTGACACGCAATTTCGTAATCGCGAATCGTTTTCATCACGCCCGAACTCGCCGCAAAGATCGTTTCGAGAACGGTTTTTTCCTCGTCAAATTGTGGGTTTTGCGACAAAAACGCGAGAGTTTTCCCGTTTGCGCGGACGACCTTTCCCGTGTCGGGCGTTTCCGTTCCCGCGACCGTTTTCAGAAAAGTGCTTTTGCCCGAGCCGTTCGCGCCGATGATTCCGATCTTGTCCGTATCTTCAAACCCGATCGAAACATTATCGAAAAGCGGTTTGATACCGTAATTTTTGCTGACATTTTCGAGTGAAATAATGTTCATAAAATAAACTTTAACTTTACTGAATTATGTCTGCTTCGCCAAACTCAAATCTTTTTTGAACGCTGAAATAAATCTTCGATATTTTCGTAAAAGTCTTGTAAAATCACAAAGAGGTAAAAATTATGTCCGCAGTTTTAGAAATACCGAAAGTCGAAGTGTTTCAAAACGGTCAGGTTCTCAACGCCAGACTTATCAGCGTTGCAGAATATGACCGAATGATCGAACACGGAATTTTGACATCTGAAGATAACGTCGAATTACTAAACGGAGTAATCATAAAAAAAATGGCAAAAGGAACAAGACACGCGCTTTTGAATGACGCTTTTGCAGATTTGCTCAAAGAAAAACTCGGAACAAGGGTTTATGTCCGTTCACAAAATCCGGTCGTGTTAGACGATTTTTCCGAGCCTGAACCGGACATTGCTTTAGTAAAACCTCCGCGCTCAAAATATTTAGAAAAACATCCGATTGCCGAAGATATTTTGTTGATCGTCGAAATTTCCGATTCGACATTAGGACGCGATCGTTTTGCAAAAGGCTTGGCTTATGCAAAAGCCGGAATTGCTCAGTATTTGGTTTTCAATGTTCAAGATGAAACAATCGAAGATTATCGCCAGCCGAACATTGACGGTTATCAGTTCAAAAATACTTTGCACAAAGGAGATTTATTAACTTTAGTTGAATTTCCAGAGATCGAAATAAAGTTTGAAGACCTTTTTTAATTTATGAATTTCAAAAAAATCGCAATCGCATTTCTTTTGTCTGCATTTTGTGCGCTGTCGGTTTTCGCACATAAAGGTTTTGTCGAGGTCAAAAATCATCAATTTGTGATCGACGGCAAGCCTTATTATTTTATCGGCACGAATTATTGGTATGGAACGCTTTTGGGACTCGAAAAAGACAAAAAGCGCGGCATTGAGCGTTTACGGAAGGAATTGGATTTTTTGAAAAAGAACGGCGTGACTAACTTAAGGATAATGGCGGGCGCGGAAGGCGAAGGTTTAATTAACGGCGTGACGCGCGTCGGTCCGCCGTTGCAGCCCGTTCAAGGGAAATTTAACGTCGAAATGCTCGACGGTTTGGACATAATTCTCGCCGAAATGGGCAAACGCAACTTAAAGGCGATCATATTTTTCAGCAATAATTGGGAATGGAGCGGCGGTTTTCAGCAGTATTTGACGTGGAACAATCTCGTTCCGAAAGATCAATTGACGCGCAAGCTGACGTGGGACGAACAGCGCGATATTGTCAGCAAATTTTACGGTTGCGAACCTTGCAAACGCGCTTATAACGAACAAGTCAACCTGATCTTAAACCGCACGAATAAAATCACAAAGAAAAAATACGTTGACGATACGGCGATTATGGCTTGGGAACTTGCGAACGAGCCGCGCCCGATGCGTTCTTTTGCGGTCGAAGATTATAAAAAATGGATCGCAGACGTTTCCGCATCGATCAAAGCGAAAGACAAAAATCATCTCGTCACGCTCGGTCACGAAGGTTTTATGGGCACGGAAAGTCTTCCGCTTTTTGAAGAGATTCACAGAGATAAAAACGTCGATTATTTGACGATCCACGTTTGGGCAAAGAATTGGGGCTGGTTCAAAGAAGACAAAGTTGCCGAAGGTTTTCCGAACGTCGTCGAGAAGGCGACCGCGTATGTCAACGAACACATTGACGTTGCGAAAAAACTCAACAAACCGCTCGTGATCGAAGAATTCGGCTTGCCGCGCAACGCGCAATCTTTCGATATTTCGGCTTCCACATCCTTGCGCGACGAATATTACGCGAAAATGTTTTCGTTCATTGGCGGTCACGTTGCGGGCGCAAACTTCTGGGCGTTCGGCGGCACTTCGCGTCCGGTCAAAGATCAGATATTTTGGAAGAAAGGCGACGATTACATGGGCGATCCGCCGATGGAAGAGCAAGGCTTAAACACCGTTTTCGACAGCGACGCGGCGACATGGACGGTCATCAATAAATACAGCCGCGAAGTTGTGCAGAAAAAGTAAAACGCCCGATGTTGCAATTCAAAACTCGTCAGCCGATGAAGCAAATTTGCTTTGGTCGGCTGATTTTTTTTTGTCGAAGCTAATGTCGAACAAACTTCAGTTTGTTCATTCTTGCGGCAAACGAAATCTCTTTTTGAACAAAGTCTTTCGGGCTGTGCGAATAGACAAACTGAAGTTTGTCTTACCTTTTCAAACGTCTTCGCATAAAACCCGTAAACGGCGCAATCGTTACAGATAAACGAAAAATTCTTTTGACATTCGGCAGATCAAAAAGATTATAATCGAAATGTTCTCTCGAAAATTTAAGTATATCTTTCAAAATGCGTCGCAAAAGGGTTTTTTTTTT
>DAITPE010000407.1:0-5459 GCA_036833775.1 Pyrinomonadaceae bacterium
AACTGGATAAATAACGATTTAGAAAAAGCTTTGGCGCAAGCGAAGACTGAAAATAAACGGGTTTTTATTGATTTTACGGGTTACACCTGCACGAATTGCCGTTGGATGGAAGCTAATGTTTTCGTGAAAAAAGATGTCGAAGAAGAAATGAGCAAATTCGTTTTGGCAAGACTTTACACCGACGGCGAAGGCGAAATTTACGAAAAACAACAGCAATTTCAAGAAACTAATTTTCAAACCGTCGCGCTTCCTTTTTACGCGATTTTAGAAGCAGACGGGAAAACAGTTTCGACTTTTCCCGGATTGACGAGAAATTCAGCGGAGTTTGTTGCTTTTTTACAAAAATCTGTTAAAAATTAAATCGCGGTTCAAATATTAAAGCTATCAATAATTGGATTTCAAGGCTGAAATCTGACCATTCTAAATTTAAAAATTCTGCGGAGGGAATTCGGCAATGAAAAAAACTTTCGGCGTTTTCGTGTCGTTGTTTGCGCTTTTGTTTGTATTTTCGTTTCAAACAAAAGCTCAGCTAACAGTTCAAGCGGTTGATGTTGCGGGCGACAGCATTTCAAAAGGCTTTAATGCGGGAAATTCATTTCCGTGTTCAAACGGCGATCAAGAACAATACAATTGGTTTTCGAGCGACACGCACGGAAGCGATTTTTGCGGCGCGGGAAGTGAAGGCGTGAACAGTTTTTTAGAGCGTTTGGAATGCGAATACAATTCAAATATTTTGGCGCGAAATCCGAATTCTGCCGCTTCGGGGTCACAAATGCTGAGCGATTTTGTCAATCAATCAAACAGCATCAAAACTTATCTCGGCGCGCAAAACGGGCAAAGATTAGCCGCAGTTTTTCTCGGACATAACGATAATTGCGGCGGAAATGTAACGAAAACCAACGCTTCTTGTTCGTCGAACGACAAAGACCCGAACAATTACTGCAAAACGAAACCCGATTCTTTTGAGCGCGAATTTCGCAAAGGTTTGGACATTTTGATCACGACGGGGAACACGCGCATCGGCGTCGTTTCGCCCGTTCGTGTTTCACAGCTTTGTAATTTCGGTTCGAAATCTAATTGTCAGGTCGGCGGAACTTGTCAATTTTTATGGGGCGTCGTCAATATTTGCGCTTCGCTCACACGCGATTGTTCAACCACTCGAATCGTCGATTCATACACGACAATGAGCGCGTATCGTGAGATTTTGAAACGAGTTACGGCAGAATATGCCGCGATTCCGGTCGGCGGAAATTCGCCCGTCGTCACGATCGGCGGCGAAATTGTCGGCGGCGTGACAAAAGCCGCCGGAACAGATTTAGTGTATTCAGACGCGCCTTGGTTTTATAAATTCAACGCCGATCAGCTTTCGTGCTGCGATTGTTTTCATCCTTCGGGTTTGGGACAAAACGAACTGTCGAAAATGCTGAAAATCGGTTTGAGCTGCACGCGTTTACAGCCTTGCTGCCGCGACACGGGTGATCCGCTTGTGGACGGAAAATGCACACGAACCGAAGTAAAACGTGTTTATTATCGCGGATTGCTCTAAGTTTTCAAAAGATTCGTTTGTGAATTGAATCGAACATTTATTAAAATCGTAAAAGGCAGACGACACTTAAATTAAATAAATATTGGAGTTAAATAATTATGGCGGTTTCGGTCGAAAAACTTATCGAAGGATTACGTTCGATTACGGACGAAGATTTTACGTGCGATAATGTCTATCAATTTTTGGGAAAGAATCCGGTTGATGTTGATTCGATCTCGAAATATTTCTTTTGGAGCAAAGATTTTTACACGCGCAATTTGATCTATAAGGATGAACGATTTGAAGTAATGGCGATTTGCTGGGAAAAAGGTCAAATTTCCAGAATTCACAATCATTCCGATCAAAAATGCTGGATGATGGTGGCGACCGGAAAACTTCGCGGACAGAATTTCAAAGTTCTCGAAATCGATGAAAACAAAGGTGCTTGCAAGCTTGCCGAAACCGATCAATTCGATCTTTCCGATTGTCTTGCCGCGAAAGTCGAACTCGAAGAACCGATTCATCAAGTTTTGAATCTGCCCGAATTCGACGAACGCGCCGTCAGCCTGCACATTTATTCCAAACCTTACGACAATTGTTTGTCGTATTGCCGTGACACAAACACTTTCAAGAAAGTTGATTTGTTTTACACGAGCATCGACGGGAAACTTTGCGACGGCGTAAAGCTATAATTATCAAAAGTTTATCGAGCGAATGAAATTAAACGGCAAAACCAGTTGGATAATCATATCACTGTTTTTTGCCGTTTTTATTTTGCTGAGATTTTGGAATTTGACCGAATCTTGTTTGTGGTTCGACGAAATTTTCAGCGTTCACGCCGCCGAACAAAATTGGGGAAATATTTTCAATTTTATCGCACAAGATTTGATTCATCCGCCGCTTTTTTATGTTTTGTTAAAATTATGGATTTCGGTCGGCGGAGAAAATCTCTATTATTTAAGACTTTTTCCCGTAATTTTTTCAATAGTTTCGCTCGTTCCTTTTTATTTTCTTTGCAGACAATTAAAACTCGAATTTTCGGTTTTCATACTTGCTTTAGCTTTTTTTACGTTCAACGGCGCACTTATCAAATATTCGCAAGAAGTGAGAATGTACAGCCTTTTGTTGTGTTTTTCGCTTTTTTCGCTCTGGATTTTCGTGCGTTTTTTGGATTTGGGAAAAAACATTTGGATTCTCACGATCATCAATATCCTGCTCGTTTACACGCATTATTTCGGTTGGCTCGTCGTTTTTACGGAAGTTTTGGTGATCGTATATTTTCAACGCATCAAGATTCGGCAGATTTTGATAATGAGCGGAATCGTGCTTTTATCTTTCGTTCCGTGGATCGTCTTGATCGTCAAAGCGGCAAATTTGAATTCGGATTTATCGCAAAACATCGGCTGGATCGAACGCCCGAATTTATTCGTTTTGATTCGTTCGGTTTTTAATTTTCTCGAACCTTTTTATTTTCAGCAATCCAGCCTCGAACCTTTTACAAATTTCTACGTTTCGCTGCCGCTTTTGTTGATTTTGTTTACGGGAATCGGGTTTTATTTTGCGAGTTGGAACACTCAAAACGAACAAGACAAACGAAATTTTCAGCTTTTGCTGATCTTTACAAAAATTCCGGCGTGGATCGTTTTTATCGCAAGCTGGATTTTGCCGTTTTCATTTTGGGGAACGCGCCATTTGATAATTCTCTTTGCGCCGACCGCGATTTTGCTGAGTTTGATGTTGAATAAGATCGAACTTAAAAGTTTGAAAATTGCATTAATTTCAGCTTTGGCAGTAATTTTTGCCGTCGCTTTTTTCTTTCAAACTCAAAGACCGAAACAACAGTTTATCTGGTGCGCATGGGATGATTTGGCGAAGGATATTAACAAAAATCAACCGCAAAAATTGTATGTCTTCGAAGATTTGGTCGCGTATCATTTCTGGTTTGCTTTGCGCGAAAGCGATAAAGTTCAAATCGTAAAAGTCAACGATTTGCCCGAAATGATCGAAGACAAAGCCTATTTTTTGCCGCGCGGTTTCGATAAAGTCCAAATTTCAGACGCAAACGCTTTCACCGAAAACAAATTTTACGTCGCTTTCCGCGATATGAAATGGAACGAATTTCATCCGCCGCTGAATATTTTGAAGGAAAAAGGCTACAAATTCAGCCCTGTAAAAGAAATCGATATGAACGGTTTGAAAGCGTTTTTGGTTGAAGTTTCAAAATAATTGCCCGCAATACAACTTAATAAATAATTCGCGCAACTATCGTATTAGAAATATATGAAACGAAATATTTTGATTCTTGCGATTTTTCTCATTAATTCAACATTTTCGGTATTTGCACAGAACGAACTGTTTTTAAACCAACAAGAAGCCTTTTCTATAAAATCCGAGAAGGACAATTTTGAATTGGGCGAACCGGCGCAGATTGGTTTTATTTTTACAAATTTAAGTAATAACGAAGTTGATGTCGGTTGTTTTGGTGTCGGTGTCGGGAGTTTTAAACTTTTTATTTCACAAGATAATGTTAATTTTCTTGAATATAACGCCGGTTGGGGAACTGTCGATGCATTTTGTGAGAGCAGATTAAAACCGAATGAAAAAATTGAAACTCCATTCGTAAAAGTTCTTTGGAATGAAAAGGTGGAGAGAAATCCAAATTCAAATTCGGAAATATATAATCGATACAAAAAAGAAAATATTGTAAACGCCTATGCCTTTATCGAACCCGGAGTTTATTACATAAAAGCGACAGCTCTCTTGATCGGCAAAAACTTTGATGCAAAGCCGATCGAAATCAGAATTAATGAACCGAGCGGTGAAGATATTAAAGTTTGGAATTTGATCAAAGATGATGAGAATTTTGCATATTTTCTTCAAGAGGTAGCAGTTCGTATTCCGTCCTATAAAAAAGAAGAAAAGGTTAAGTTTGTACAAAATATCGAGGAAATTATTGCAAAATATCCGAACAGCCGAATTGCAAAACAATTAAGTGAGAATTTGGTTCAATATAAGATCAATGAAGCGAAACGCGCAAAATGAAATTTTAGCTTTTATTTGAAAACTTAGAATCTTTCAAGCAATTTCTCCAGCAAAGGTTCGTAAATTTCCTTTCCGCGCAAATTGTCTTTCCAACGCTTTGGAATTCCGTCTATTCCGAATTTAATTCCCGCAATTCCGCCCGCGATGCAAGCCGTCGTGTCGGTGTCGTCGCCGAGCGAAATCGCAGCTTTGACGGTTTCTTCGTAAGTTTGATTATTGTTCGCCCAACGCGAAGCGCGTAAAGAATCAACGACATAACCGCCGCCTTTAACATCGAAAATCGCGTCTTTCGGAAAAATTCGAGTTTCAAATTCGGTGTTTTCGATGGTTCCTTCAGGGAAAATTTCGTAAAGCGTTTCGACGGCACTTTCCCAAGGATTTTCAACTTTTTGCAAAATCTGCCGCGCCCAAAGACAATACAAAGCGCAGCAAAGTTTTGAACGAAGATGTCCGTGTGTGACCGCAGATTGATCGAAAGCGTCGGCAATCAGTTCCGAATCAGAACCTTTGTGCCAAAGCGCGAGCGGCAAAACGCGCATCAACGCGCCGTTTCCGTTTGAATATTCGTCTTTTCCGCCTGCAAGAAGCGGTTCAGTTCCGCGTTTCAGTTCACGAATCGCGTTTGCCGTTTGAATCCCGACATCGAAAACAACGCCGCCGACCGCCATAAATCCGTTGTCGTACCAATCAATTAATCCTTTCGCAAAATGCGCCGCGTCGAATTTTTCGCATTCGACCAAAGTGTTCAGCAAGATCAAAGCCTGCGCTCCGTCGTCAGACCAAGTGCCGACGGGAACGCCCGAATGAGCGCGGCGAAAATAGCTCGGCGGTTCAAATTCGATTTCTGCAAGCGGCGGAATTTCTTCCCGATCGTGAAATTCATACGGAACGC
>DAITPE010000408.1:0-5454 GCA_036833775.1 Pyrinomonadaceae bacterium
ACCCATAGGTTTGCCGTCCGTTTCGGGATAAAAAATCTCCTTTTTGCCGTTTGTTTTCGGCAATGTTACAAGAGATTTTCCTTTTTCGGCAACCGTTAAATTCATCTATCCTTTTTGTTCGTTCGTTTCGTTCAATAAAACCTGATTCAAAACATCGTCGTTCTTCGGCGTTTCGTTTCCTGCGCCGATCTGTTTTCCGGCATTGTTCGAACCGCCGCCGAGAAGTCCCATCGATTGTTTGTATTCGAGCAGTTTGTCCTGAAGCTGAATGTCCATCGCTTCGCGTTCGATGTCCTGCATCTGCGAATCGACCGAGCTTGAGCCGAGCTGAAGTTTTGCTTCGGCGGCGGCAACGCGGCGGTCGATCTTTTCGCGCATTTCGTTGAATGTCGAAGAATCGTCGCCGATGTTGAAGGTTTCCATCGTCTGCGCGAGCTGTTCTTGAAGACGCGCTTGTTTCGACGCGCTGATGAGCTGCATCGCTTCCGCCGTACGTTTCTTCATATTCAGCACATAATTGTCACGCGCTTTCAAAGCTTGTTTCGATGCAACCTGTGCGTGTTCGTGCTGTAAATTCGTGCGTTCGAGATCGACTTGTGCTTGCTGTAATTGTCCGATGTAAGCGGTTGCAATATCGTCACGGTTCATTTTGACCGAAGCTTTGATCTTCGAATCGAGATCAAGAACCTGTTTTTCGAGATTCTCTTTGTTTTTCGCCAAAAGACGTTCGGTTGCCATCACTTGCGCAACTGAATTGTTGAGCTCAGGCACACGGTCGCGCATATCCCGAATGGTTTGCTGTAAAACCAATTCGGGGTTTTCCATTTTGTCTAAAGCCGCGCCTGTGCTCGCACGAAATATTCTTGTAATTCTTGCCCACAATCCCATTTTTATAATCTGCTCCCAAAAAAATTATATAAAATAACTTCCGCCGTTTTCCCTTACGACGGCACATTTCGCAAAGTTGCAAATTCCGTCTTAAGTATAACAGGAAAATTGAATTAATGAATAGTGAAAAAAATATTTAGACGCAAATTCTAATTGGGTTTTCGGAAAATATAGGCTACATTAAGGATACAAAAACGGCGGAGAAAAAATTATGAATCACAAATTGGAAGCGGCGGTCGAAGATTTAGACGAAAAGCTGATCGAAAAACATCGTTTCGATACGAAACTTTTTGCCGAATTAACGGAAATTCAGCGCGAAAACGGCATTCTTCACGGCGACCGCCCGATCTGTCCGTTTCTGCGCCCGCATTTCGTTGCGCGTTCGTTTTACGACCGCATCAAACACGCCGTCGAAACGCTTCATCCGGCATTCGTTCGCCTGACCGAAGCCGCGCTCGAATCGGACGAAATTCTCGCCGAAATAAATCTGACCGAAAAAGAAGAACGAATGGCGCGTATCGATCCGCGTTACAAAGGGCTTTGCGCGTCGAGCCGTTTCGATACTTTTTTGTGCGGCGACGATTTCAAGTTTTTGGAATACAACGCCGAAACGCCTGCCGGAGTCGGCGATCAGAAATCGTTTGAAAAGGTTTTTGAAAAAGTGCCCGAAGTGCAGCAATTTTTGAGCGAAAACGCGCATTACAAACCGCAGCCGCGCGAGAATCTGTTGAATTCATTGATCGACGCTTACCGCGATTCGGGCGGAAAAAAGGAAAAACCGAACATCGTGATCGTTGATTGGGAAGGCGTTTCGACCGCGCCGGAATTTTATCTTTTGAAGGATTATTTCGAATCGCAAGGCTGTCAAACTCTCGTCACGAATCCATACGAACTCGAATACGACGGGCAAATTCTGCGAAGCGGCGATTTTGAGATCGACATTTTTTACAAACGCGTCATCATTCACGAATTTCTCGAAAAATTCGACGAAACTCATCCTTTCACGCGAGCTTATCTGGACGGAAATATTTGTATGGCAAACAATTTCCGCGTCAAAATTCCGCATAAAAAAACGAGTTTTGCGATCGCGACGGACGAAAAATACGCGCAGATTTTTACTTCGGAACAGCGCGAAATGATTCGCAAGCACATTCCGTGGACGCGCGTCGTGCGCGATGCGCGAACTACTTTTGAAGGAAAAGAGATCGACTTATTGGAATTTTTACGCAGCGAACGCGAAAGATTTATCTTAAAACCGCACGACGATTACGGCGGTCATGGAATCGAGATCGGTTGGGAAAGTTCCGAATCGAAATGGGACGAAGTTTTGGAAAACGCGCTGAAAAATTGTTTTATCGTGCAGGAAAGAGTCGGCGTGGACAAAACTTCGATTCCGACCTTTAACGAAACGGAAGCCGCAATGCAGAGCTTGAACGTCGATTTCGATCCGTTTCTTTTCTTGGGAAAAATGGAAGGCGGAATGGTTCGCCTTGCTTCGCAGTCATTGGTAAACATCACACAAGGCGGCGGCGAAACCGCGCTCGTCGTTTTGGAAGATTTTTAAAGTCGGAACGCGGATCGGGCAGATTAGACGGATTTTACGAATAATCTTTAAAAATAAATCTGTTTTGATCTGCCGAATCCGCTAAATCCGCGTTCCAAAAATTATTTCAGTCAATCCTGCAAGTTTTTTAGTTTCTATCCGTTCACCTTTCAGCAAATAGTTTTTCAAGGCTAGTTTGAAAATAAAATTTAGAGTAAGATAGGCGCGGAAATCTCCTTTCCCCGCAAACGTGTCTGTCGTTAAGTTTATGAAAAAAACAGTTTCTTTTTTGTTGATTTGTGCCATTTATTTTGGAATGATCTCGCCGATCGTTTTCAGCGTCAACGCGCAAAAGGTCAGCGGTCGCGCCAAGCAGAATAATATCAATATGGATTTACAAAACGGTTTACAATTTCGTCTTTCCGAAGGCGTCGAAGGCGCGGAAAACCGCGAAAAACAGCCGCCCGCAAAAGGCGATCCGCTTTCGGAAAACGATACCAAGAATCTTTTAAAACGAATTCCCGAGATCAAAACGCAAACGGACGATCAGGTTGATTTTGCCAAACGCGCCGGAACTTTGCCCGCGCCGAAAACGGGCGAAAAGATTCCCGTCAAATTTCCGGCGGACGAGCAAAGAAACGCGCCGAATTACGATTATTCGAAACAGCCGCTCGAAGTCGTGCGTTTTTCGCCCGAAGGCGAAGTCAAACTCGCGCCCGATCTGACCGTCACGTTTTCTCAGCCGATGGTCGCGGTCACTTCGCAGGAACAAGCGTCGGAAACCGTTCCCGTTCAATTGTCGCCGCAAGTCGAAGGAAAATGGCGTTGGCTCGGCACGAAAACGCTGATGTTCGACACGAAGAAACGCTTTCCGCAAGCGACGAAATTTACCGCGAAAATTCCGGCGGGAACGAAATCCGCAACGGGACAAGTTTTGCAGAAAGATTTCACTTGGACATTTACCACGCCGCCGCCGAAAGTCGAAACTTTCGTTCCCGCAAATCAGATCACGCGGCGCGACGTTTTGATGTATCTTTCGTTCGATCAAGCCGTTAATCCGCAGGAAGTTATCAAATTCATTAAAGTTTCGGGCGGCGGAAAACAAATCCCGATCCGGCTTGCAACACAGGAAGAAATCGACAAAGATTCGGGCATTTCATACTACTCGAAACAAGCGCAGCCCAATCGTTGGCTGGCTTTTCGCGCTTTAAATTCTGACGGTTTAACGGAAAATGCTTTGCCCGGCGCGAGCGGAATTTCGGTCGTCGTCGATAAAGGAACGCCGTCAGCCGAAGGACCTTTGACGACGACTGCACCGCAATCGTTTAGTTTTTCAACTTTCAGTCCGTTCAAATTCAACGGCGGTTATTGCGGTTGGCGCGACAATAAAAATTGTTCGCCGTTTGAAACTTGGTATCTGGAATTTAACAACCAGATCGACGCGGCGAAATTTGCCAAAGAAATGGTCAAGATCGAACCTGCCGTCGAAGGTTTGAACATTTATCCGAGCGGAAATTACATTTATTTCGCAGGTTACAAAAAAGGAAGCACGACTTATAAAGTGACCGTTGACGGCGCGTTGCAGGATATTTACGGGCAAACGCTCGGACAAAATGCCGTTGCGAATATCAAAGTCGGAAAAGCCGAACAAAATCTCTACGCGCAAGGCGGAAATATGGTCGTTGTCGATCCGACCGCGAAACAGAATTTTTCGATCTTTTCGACAAATCACAACAGCGCAAAAGTTCGTCTTTATGCGGTTCAGCCGACTGATTGGAAACAGTTTCAGGAATATCTGCGCCGTATAAATTACGACGACAGCACGAAAAAAGTGACGATTCCGGGCAGATTGGTTTCCGATAAAGTTGTCCAAATCGCTGCAAAAACGGACGAAATGGTCGAAACGCGCATCGATTTAGCGGAAGCTTTGAACGGCGGTTTCGGCAGCGTCATCGTTGACATCGAACCAAACGTCAAACGCGACAAATACGACCGAACGCGCATTTTTACGTGGGTTCAATCAACGCAAATCGGACTCGACGCGTTTGTTGACAACGATCAGTTAGTCGGTTGGGCAACTGACTTAAAAACAGGAAAACCCCTTTCGGGAGTTGATCTTGCAATTTACCCGAACGGAAAAACCGTCGCCGAAAATAATCCGCAATCCGAAATCCAAAATCCGAAATCTAGCTGGTGGGAATGGCTGACGAGCTGGGGAACTTCGGAAGAATCGATCAAAGAAGTGCAAACGGTTGACGAATCAGGCGAAACTGTCGAGGCTGAAACGATTGAAGAAGCGCAGACGAATCGAACGGGTGAAAACGGGATTTTGCGTCTTTCGCTGCCCGAAACTTCGCCGACGAAACCGAGTATGCTCATCGCCAAACGCGGCAAAGACGTCGCATTTTTGCCGGAAAATACCGATTATTACTGGCAGGAAGGCGGAACTTGGGTGAAACAAGGCAACGTCGATTACCTGCGCTGGCATATTTTCGACGATCGCGGAATGTATCGCCCGAAAGAAGAAGTTGCGGTTAAAGGCTACATTCGCAAAGTCACCGCCGGAAAATTCGGCGATGTCGAAGGTTTGGGCGATTCGGCGAATAATTTTACATACAAAGTTTACGATTCGCGCAACAACGAGATCGGAAACGGAAACGGAAATTTGAATGCGTTCGGCGCGTTCGATTTCAAATTCAAATTGCCCGACAACGCAAATCTCGGTTATGCGCGAGTCGAAATGTCAACGAATTCAAAAATTTCGGGCGGAACTTCTTCGTTCGGTTTCCAAATTCAAGAATTTCGCCGTCCCGAATTTGAAGTCAAAGCGCGAAACGAAACCGAAGCTCCGTATTTTGTGAAAGAATCGGCAAAAGTATCGGTCGAAGCAAAATATTATGTCGGCGGCGGACTTGCGAATGCCGACACGAATTGGGTTGTCCGCGCTACGCCGACGAATTACACGCCGCCGAATCGCGGAGATTTTACTTTCGGAACTTTTGTTCCTTGGTGGCGATATTATT
>DAITPE010000409.1:0-5439 GCA_036833775.1 Pyrinomonadaceae bacterium
CGAAAATGCGTAAAGATTGCGTTCCTGCACCCAATTTTCAAAATCCTTTTCAGAAATCTTATTCGGAAAATTAAAGATCGGATTTTGTGGCTCGAGAATTGTAACTTTCGCATTTTCATCAGTTACACGCGCATTCATCTGCGCTGGAAACGGTAAAAGATTTTGATAAACGGGCAATTGATATTGAACCAAAAGCGTTCCGCCATTTTTCACGTAATCGAGCAAACGCTGATGATTTGCAATAAAATCGGGGCGAACTTGCGAGGCACGAATTCCGACGACAATTTCGTCAAATTTCGACAAATCGCCGTTGGTCAAATCGTTTTCCGACAACAACTGAACATCGAAATTCATCTGCCGAATCGCATTGATCACACGGTCGCCGCTTCCTACAATATAACCGATTTTCACAGGTGCGGTTTTCAGATCGAGAACTTCAACTTTCGTTTCCGAACGCCGATAAAAACGATGCGTTTGAATGTGCGGATACGCAAGCGTAATCATTTCATCAGTTGCAAGGCTTTCGCCGACGATTGCCTGTGCGTAAATGCGGTATTCGCCGCTTTTCGTTTTCGCGGGAATCGTCAGATCGAAATTGACAGCAGTTTTTTCGCCTTTCGATTTCAAATCAAATGTTTGCTTTTCTGAAGCAATTTTCCAATCCGTTTTTTCCAAACCGACAATATTCAAACTCGCATTTCCGCGAACAGCTTTCGACGAATTGTTCGTAATGCTCATTACGATGTGTTTTGTCTGGGCTTTCAGATTTTGAGGAACGATTAATAATTTCTGATCCAAGCTCACCGAAATTGCCGGAACAATGTTCAATTCACGCCGAATTTCACCGCGAATGTCGTCGGCAAAACGGTATTCGAGCGGCTGATTTATCTCGATTTCCACGTCTTCGATCTCAATTTTTACGTTTGCCGAAGCTGTCGGCGATTGAAAAGGCAAATTTTGATTTTCATCATTTTTCCAATCAAACATTGCGCCATTTCGTTCGGTTTCGAGAAAATAAGGCTCGGTCAAAGATTCCTTCGGCGAAACCGTGACGTTAAAAAAAGCTGAATTATTTGCATTTTCACGGCGAAACGGATTTTGATTTGCATCTTTCGGTTCGTCTGTTTTGGAAACTGTCCAGCCGTTCGGCGTTTGCAAGTTTATTTCTTTAACCCTTAAATTTACGGATTTCGGATAATAAACTTTCACGCTTGCAAGTAAATTTTCTCCCGCGACAGCCGTTTCTTTATCGCTCAAAGCATCAATCTGCAAACCCGAAGCAAGTTTGATTGCATCGGCAAATTCTTCTCGTTTCTTTTGCAGAAAATACTTCGTCTGCGGGTTGCGGGTTGACCATTCGGCATCATTTGCGGCTTTAAATCCTTGAGCCAACAGCGGTAACAGTTTTTCTTTGTCTAAAGAATCTGAATTTAGTTTTTCGGTGATTTTCTGTAAATCGGAAAGTTTTTCTTTGAGCGGCGATTCGGAATTTGTCGTATTTTTTGTAATTCCATTGATCGAAACATCGATTCCGTCGAAAATGCTTGATTCTTTTTCGGATTTACCGACTGCACTTTCTACCAAATTCATTCCCGAAATCTTTTCGCCTTTCAATTCTAAAACGCCTTGTTCCTGCGTTTTATGCTGGCTTCTTCCTTCCATGGCAATCTCGAAATAAGAACGTCCGAGCAAATAATCGTATTGTCCCGTATTGATCTTCAAATTCGGTTCTTTCGATTCACGAAAGCCTTGCGAAACGTAAAATTTCTGCACTTGCCAAGGTTGTCCCACATCTTGGCACTGATTCGCATCTGCCGCCGCTTTGACCGCGATCGGCGCAATATATCCGGCGAATTGGTGTTGTCCGTGGACGTCTGCCGGAGTTCCCGAAAAGCGCGAAATGACGACGAGCGGACGAAACGTGCGAATAGCACGAACGGCGTCGCAAAGAATCACTTTTTCGTCCCATTTTTCTTTTGCTTCCGCCAGAGTTTTTGAAAAGCCATAATCGAAAGCGCGTGTAAAATACTGTTCCGCGCCGTCTAAACGACGCGCTTGCAGAAGTTCTTCGGTGCGGATAACTCCAAGCGATTCAAACAGTTCCGAACCGATAATATTTTGTCCGCCGTCACCGCGCGTCAGTGAAAGATAAGCCGTCCGCGCATTTTCGCCGCGTGCAAGATATGCCAGCAAACCCGAATCTTCGTCGTCAGGATGCGCACCGATATGCATCACGCTTTTCGTGTTATTCAATTTTTTAAGTAATTGTCCCAGACCGATTGCGCCGTAATCATAAATCGGGCGAACTTGCGATTTAGCTGAAAATGGAAAATGGAAAATGGAAAATAAAATCAGTATTGAAACTAAATTCTTAGAAACTTTCATTTTGAAGTATTTTTCGCCGTTAAACTAATCAAATAACCGAACAAAACCGTAACCAAACATCCGATCACATTAAACCAAAGAAACTCAATATTCGTGTATGAACTTGCAATCCAAACAGACGCAATACCGAAAAGAAGTCCGAAAAACGCACCGCGCGAATTCGCTCTTTTTACAACAAAAGCCAGCACGAAAATTCCCAAAAGCGAGCCGTAAAAGAATGAACCGAACTTGTTGACGACTTCGATGAGCGAACCGAGATTTGCCGCAAAAATTGCGACGATACAAGCGAAAATTCCCCAAACGAAAGTCGAAATTCTGCCGACGGCAACGTAATGTGCATCGGTCGCTTCGGGTTTGTATAAACGTCTGTAGAAATCGATCGTCGTCGCAGTTGCAAGCGCGTTCAGTTCAGCCGCGATCGAAGACATTGCCGCCGCAAAGATCGCCGCGATGATCAAACCGATCACGCCCATCGGCATGTTTTGCAGAACGAATGTCGGGAAAACGTAGTTGACATCGTTAAAATTCGGGTTGCTTGTGTCTTTCACAAATTTGACGGCTTCTTTGCGCGAATCGTTAAACTTTTTATCGGCTTCGAAATAATTTTGGCGAAATTCGACCGAATCTGAAAATTTTATCGCGGCTTCGCGTCGTTCGTTGAAGGCGTTTTCGTAGTTTTGCCGAATCGTTTGAAACTGCGGATTTTGTTCGGCTTTGGCAATCTCGTTCGCATTAAAAACGATCGGCGGTGCGGTAAATTGATAAAAAACAAAAACCAAAACACCGATCAGCAAAATAAAAAACTGCATCGGAATTTTCAAAAACGCCGACATTAAAAGCGAAGTTCTTCCTTCGTTAACCGATTTCGCCGTCAAAAAACGCTGAACTTGCGATTGATCGCAACCAAAATAGCCGAGCATCAAAAAAAATCCGCCGATCAAACCCGACCAAAGCGTGTATTTTTCCTGTAAATTAAAACTCGTGTCAACCGTGTTCAGTTTTCCGAGCGAACCCGCAAGCCGAAGCCCGTCGCCGAGCGAAACGTCTGCCGGAAAGCTCATCAAAATGATAATCAAACAAACGCCGAGACCAAAAAAGATGACGAACATTTGCTTTACATCTGTCCAAGTCACGGCTTGAACACCGCCGAAAACGGTGTAAACGGTCGTCGAAAGTCCGATCGCAAAGATCGTAAAGATCAAATTCCAACCGAAAACGATTGAAAGCACGATCGAAGGTGCGGAAATTATCGTCCCGACTCCTAAACCGCGCGAGATTAAAAAGAAAAAGCTTGTTAAAGTTCTGACTTTTACGTCAAACCGCTTTTCCAGATATTCGTAAGCCGTAAAAACCTGTGCGCGGTGAAAAAACGGCACGACCGTCGCGCATAAAATTATCATCGCAAACGGCAAACCGTAATAAAATTGGATAAAACGCATTCCGTCCGTATAGGCTTGTCCCGTCGTTCCGACCAAAGTTATCGCCGAAAGCTGTGTCGCCATCACACTCAAACCGACCGCCCACCAAGGCAGACTTCGATTTGCAAGAAAATAGCCTTCCTTGCTGTTTGAATGTTTGGTCATTCGGATGCCGTCCCAAATCACGTAAACGAGATACAAAACGACAATTATCCAATCGAGAAATTTCATTTTAATTTGAAAATAAGTGCGAAAATGCCCACAAAGCCGCAATTACGAAAATAGTCACGATGACGACTGCAAAATAGACGCGATGCCAAAAAGAATTAGGTTTTTCTTGATTTTCTTCCATTTAAGTTCGATGAAATCCGCGTTCGATGTCTTTCATCGTCAAGCGCAAAATGACGGGGCGACCGTGCGGGCAAGTCGTCGGCGACGACGTAAACATCAGCCGATCGATCAGCCACTGCATTTTTTCGGGCGTCAGTTTCATATTTATTTTCACCGCCGCTTTGCACGCAAGGCTCGCCGCGATATTGTCGCGCAAAGACGCTTTTGCCGAACCGCGTTTTTCCGCATCAACGGTGTCGAGAATTTCCGCCAGCAAATTTCGCGCTTCCGACGGCGGCAGATCGGTCGGAACGCTCTTTATCGCAATAGTTCTGCCCGAAAGACGCATCAAACCGAAACCGAGATTTTCAAGTTCTTCTTCGATAATCGAAAACGCCTGCGATTGCGCCGGAGTCAAATCGAAAGTTTCGGGCAATAAAAGATTTTGCGATTCAATTTTGCGTTCCGTTTCTTTTTTACGAAATTTATCAAATAAAATCCGTTCGTGCGCGACGTGCTGATCGATCAAAAGCATTCCTTCATCATCGACCGCGATGATAAAGCTGTCGTAAAGCTGTCCGATCGGGCGAATTTTCGATGCTTTGAAATCTGCAACTTCCGCCGATTTGACAACTTTTTCCGCCGTATTTACGGGCGGCAAAAAAGCATAATTCGCTGGCTGTTCGTTGGTCGTGGTTCGTCGTTCGTCGTTTGCTGTAAAACTTGGAATCTCGTTTGTTTCAGTTTCAAAATTCGGCTTCTCAAAACTCAAAACATTCGCTTTTTGCTCAAAATCATTTGAAAAAATTTCGGGTTCAAATTCGTTTTGATTCGGCAAAGTTTGTTCGGTAAATTTGATCTTTTCGGTTTCAAACTTTTCTTCGATCTGAACAGGCTCGGTTAATGAAAAATCCGTCTTTGCCGTTTCAAACGAATGAAAATCTATTTCCGCTTGTTGAAAGACAGGATTTTCATTTTGATTTTTAACTTCGGAAAATTGCGATTCATTTTGAAAACCTGAAAATCCGAAATTTCTTTCAGTTTCTTGTCTTCCCGCTATCTCTTCGTCTCCGCGTCTCCTCGTCGCCTCTTCTTCACGCACGATTCCCGCTTTTGCCAACGCTTCACGCACTGCTTCGGCGATCGTTTCTTTGACGGCTTCCGAGCGACGAAAACGAATTTCGGTTTTTGCCGGATGAACATTTACGTCGATTTCATCGTGCGGAATTTCCAAAAACAAAAATGCGACCGGATAAACGCCGTGCGGCAAAACCGAACGAAAACCTTCGAGTAGTCCGCCCGCGAC
>DAITPE010000410.1:0-5433 GCA_036833775.1 Pyrinomonadaceae bacterium
AAACTCCAGATAAAATAATTGGTTAAACCAATTATTAAATAGATAGCAATATTAAAATATATTAGAAATAAATTGAGTTTTAGGAGAGAAAAATGTATTTGAATTCTAACAGGATTAAGCAGATAGTCGGTTTTCTCGCTCTTGCATTTGCTATATTAGCAAGCGGCATTACCGTTTTAGGACAGGAAACCAGAGGCGTGATTAAGGGCGTTGTAACGGATCCGAATGGCGCGACCATTGCCGGAGCAACCGTGACGGTCAGTGATCCTGCTCGTGGACAAAATGTAAGTTTGACGAGTAATGATGAAGGATTCTTTCAGGCAAACTATTTGTTGCCCGGAATTTATCGAATTACGGTTGAAAGTGCCGGATTCAAAAAATTCGTTCGTGAAAACGTGCTTGTCGAAATCGGCGCGGCGGTTCAGGTAAATATTCCGCTCGAAGTCGGCGGAACACAGGAAACCGTAACGGTTACGACAGATTTGGCGGCGATGAATACAGAAAATGCATCGCTCGGACAAGTTATTGACGGCAGAAGATTACAAGACCTTCCGCTCGTACACGGTGATCCGTATAAACTTATCGGATTGGCACCGGGCGTCGCGCACACGGGTTCGCAAAGACTCGATCGTCCGTTCGAGCCGACGCACATCGTCGGTTATGCAATTGACGGAACGCGCGGAAACCGAAGCGATTTGACGATCGACGGTGCGCCAAGTACGGCGACTGCAAACGGAAACGAAGTTATCGCTTCGTATGTTCCGCCGTCGGACATCGTTCAAGAATTCAAAGTTCAAACCGCTACATTTGACGCACAATTCGGTAATACCGAGGGCGGCGTGACCAGTATCAGTATCAAATCGGGCACAAACAGTTTGAACGGTTCGGCTTATTATTTCGGTCAGCCCGGACAATGGGCGGCAAACGATTTCTTTGGCAATTCGCGCGGACAAGCTCGTCCTGAAACAAAATCCGATCGTTTCGGCGGATACATCAGCGGTCCGGTTTATATTCCCTGGCTTTACAAAGGAAAAGACAAAACCTTTTTCCTTTTCGGTTATGAAGGAATCCGCGATTCGCGTCCGCGTTTCGATGCCGGAGCCGCAGTTTGGGTTCCGACGCAGGCTTTAGTAAGCGGAGATTTTTCAGGACTCGGAGTAACGATCTGGGATCCGCTGACGCGTGTCAATACAGGAACGCAGGCAAGCCCTGTTTGGACGGCGCAACAATCGTTTGCAGGAAATGTGATTCCGGCAAACCGCATTAATCCGATTGCCAAGAAAGTTCTCGAATATTGGGCAAAACCGAAAAATTCGGGATTGGTCGGAAATATTTTCGATTCGACCTTGAACGAAAATACCAAGCCGTATGACAACTACACTTTCCGCATTGACCAAAACGTAACATCGAACAATCGTTTGTTCGTTCGCGGCAGTGTTTACAATCGAAACAGCCTTTACAATAAATACACCGGAAATGCTTATACAGGCGTAAACTTTATCTTTAAAGCCCGTCAGGGTGTAATTGACGATGTTCACACCTTTAACTCGACAACATTTCTTAATGTTCGTTACGGATATAACCGCTTTATCCGTGGACAGGATCAGCAGAGCGACGCACAGGGATTCGATCTGACACAGCTCGGATTTACTTCGGCTTACAACAGTCTTGTCCCCGAAGATGTCAGACGTTTTCCGCGTTTTGACTTTACTGGCGGTCCGCTCGGAAACGGGATGAGCAACGAAGTCAGACCGGTTGATACGCATTCATTTGCGGTGACTTTAAATAAAATTCTCGGAACTCACTCGCTCAAATTCGGCAGTGAATTGAGAATTTACCGTGAAGACGACATTTTCAGAAGCAATGATCAAACAGGTCAGTTTGCATTCGATAACACTTATACACGTCAAGCCAGCAACGGCGCGACAAATCAAGATGTCAACGGATTGCAGGGTTATGCCGCTTTCCTTTTAGGATTGCCGACATCGATGTCGATCACCCGTCGTGCCGATTATTCCGAGTTTTCAAAAACTTACGGATTCTTTGCACAGGATGACTGGAAATTTAATCAAAAACTTACGCTTAACTTCGGTTTGCGTTGGGAAGTCGAAACTCCGCTTCAAGAAAGAAATGACAAGAGCGTTTCGGGATTTGATCTGAGTTACACACAACCTTTCCAACAAACTGTCAAAGATCGTCTGACGGCAACACCGGTTACCGGAGTTGATCCTGCAACCTTTACGACACGCGGCGGATTGCTCTTTGCCGGAAAAGACGGTGACAGCAATCTTTACAATACACCGAAAAATGTATTTCTTCCGCGTTTCGGTTTAGCGTATCAATGGGATGACAAAACTGTCATTCGCGGCGGCGTCGGCGTTTTCGCGGGCTTCCTCGGAGAAAGACGCGGCGACGTGATCCAGCCCGGATACACACGCACGACGACTTTCGGTTTGTCGGCACTTGCAAACGGTTCGCCGATTCCGTTTACGATCGACAATTTCCCGTCAATCACTATTCAAGAACCGGTCGGAAACTCGCAAGGTAAGCAAGCCGGACTCGGCGGCGGAATTTCATTCTTTAATCCGAATCCTGAAGTTTCGAGACAAGTTCGTTATCAAGTAGGCGTTCAGCGTCAGCTTCCGTGGGGATTTGTCGCCGAGGCGGTTTATGTCGGAAACTACGGCTACAATATTGAAATTACGCGTAATATCAATGCGTTGCCGAATCAATATTTGAATGCCGACAATTTCCGCAGCGCCGCACAGGTTGCCAACAATACTTTCTTGACGGCACAGGTTGCAAATCCTTTCAGAAATATTGCGGAATTTGCCGGAACCGGATTCGGAACGAATGCAAATATTGCACGTTCGCAACTGCTTCGTCCGTTCCCGCAATTCGGCGACATCAATACGACTGTCAACGACGGAAAATCGTGGTATCATTCGGGACAATTCTCGTTGAACAAACGCTTTTCAGACGGCTTTACCTTCGGTGCTTCATACACATGGTCGAAATGGCTGCAAGCAACGGAATATTTGAATGCCGGTGACGATAAACCGACCAGAATGATTTCCGATCAAGACACGCCGCACAGACTTTCGATCAGCGGTATCTATGAATTACCGTTCGGTAAAGGTAAAGCTTTCTTGTCGGACAATGCGGTTCTCGACCGTTTTGTCGGCGGATGGCAGATTCAAGGCGTTTATGCTTTCCAAGTCGGTTTCCCAATCAGACTCGGAAATGACGCGTTCATTTCAGGAAATTCAACGGAACTTTCGATCGATTCGAGCCTGAGAAATACGTCCAGATGGTTTAACACCGGATATTTCTTGAATGTGGTTGACGGTGCAACATCGACGAATGCAACTCCGGTTTCGCATTTAAGAACATTACCGTTCTTTTTCGCCGATTTCCGCCGTGATAACATCAACAACGTTGACCTTTCGATGTTGAAAAACACGAGAATCAATGAAAGAATGCGTATTCAGTTCAAACTCGATCTGATCAACGCCTTCAACGAGCCGTATTTCGTTGCTCCGGTCGTAAACCCGACGCAAACGACATTCGGTCAAATCTCGGCTTCGAACCAAGACAACTATGCACGAAGAATCCAATTCGGCATCAAGTTCTTGTTCTAATTGAAACCGTAAACTTAACTTTCGAGGTCGGGAATCATTTTCCGACCTCGAAACCACTCTAAAAATATTAATCGGTCAGCCGATTCTGTAATAAACGACTTTTGAAATAATTGATAATAAATCGAACTTTCGAGATTAAAATTATCAATTATTTCAGCAGTTGATTTACATTTTGTAGAAACTCATCCATTTACCCTGTATTGAAAAATATTTTCTGTGATTTTCAGGATGGAAGTTTTAAGGAGATTAAAGATGATAAAAGGCACAGTGTCATTTAACCGCTTAACTCAAGTATTTATTTGCATTGCGATATTGAGTTTGGCAGTTTTCGGACAAACAAATAAAGGACGAATCAGCGGAACGGTGACGGATTCGGGTGGCGCGATCGTTCCCGGCGCAAAGGTTACGGTTACGAGTGTGGGAACAAACCAATCGGTGACTGTTACGACGTCGGATGAAGGCGTTTTTTCGGTTGCTTCGCTCGATCCGGTTGTTTATAAGGTCACGGTCGAAGCGGCAAACTTTAAAACCAGTATAGTTACTGACGTTAAAGTTGAAACGGCTTCGATCCAGACAGTAAATGTTGTTTTACAAGCAGGTAAAATCGACGAGATCGTGACGGTCGAAGCCGAAGCCCCGTTGCTGAACTCGGAATCGGGAACGATCGGGCAAACGATTTCGGAAAAACAACTTCGGGAACTTCCGTTAAATAACCGCAGCGTTTTGGATTTGGCAGTTACCGCACCGAATGTTTCAGGCGATGCCGGAAGCGAAGACCCGGAAGTTACTTCGGGACAGCCTGTGCCCGGATTCAATCTCAGCTTGAACGGCGGTCGTCCGGGAAGCACCGTGATCTTGGCTGACGGCGTGAACAATACCGGCGTCGGGTTGGCGCGTGCGGTTGTCAGTTTTACGCCCGAGACAGTTCAGGAATTTTCCGTGCAAACTTCGGCTTACTCGGCTGAATACGGCTCGACGGGCGGCGGTGTTATCAATATTTCGACCAAACCCGGAACTAACGATTTGAGAGGAACGGCACTTTGGTACACCAGAAGACCTTTTACAAATGCACAGCCTTACAGAATCGGCACGACTCCGCGCGTTCCGAATAATCTGAAATACGATCAAGTTTCGTTTACGGTCGGCGGACCTGTATTTTTGCCGAATATCGGCGACGGCGGACCGTCTTTGTATGACGGGCGCAATAAGACATTTTTCTTCTTTGCGTATGAACCGCGTTGGCGCAAAGATTTTGTGACAACCACGACGCTTTTACCGACAGAAGCGGAAAGAACAGGCGATTTTCGCGGACTTGTCCGCACGACGAGCGGCTGGCTTCCGTCAGCGGTTGCGGCACAGTTCGGAATCGCTTCGACCGGTCCGGCAAATATTTATCAGCAGTTTACGATTCAAAACGGAAGATTTGTCCCGATCGTTTTAACCGGAACGAATGTTTTTTGCCAATTCGGTGCAACTCCGACTGCCGCGAACAATCAATGTTTAAGCACGACTGCCGCAGTTGATTCATTAAATGTACTTCCGCAGGCATTTATCGATCCGGTTTCGAGAAAGATTTTAGAATTTATGCCGAAAGGCGGTGCTTATTTTTTGGATAATGGATTTGTCAGAAATTACATCGTCAATCGTCAGGTAACGCAAAACGAAAAGCGTTACACGCTGCGTCTCGATCATAAATTGACAAACTCAAATAAAATCAATTTTCGCTACACTTTAACGCCCGCAATCGGAGTCAGAGATTTCGGCAGCGATGTCAACGGCAGCACCGGCGTTT
>DAITPE010000411.1:0-5398 GCA_036833775.1 Pyrinomonadaceae bacterium
AGTCAAATCCTTGACGATGTCGCGGATTGAACGCAGACCGTCCTCGTGGTTTAATTGATTGTCTAAAGTGTCTTGTTCCTGCACTTGAGATGTTGTTTCAGCCATAGGAATTATTCTAACCCGAAAACCAAAAAATATGAAATTAGTTACTGCCGATGAAGCCGTAAAGTTTATCAAAACTGGCGATCACGTTTTTATACAAAGCGTTGCCGCCGCACCGCAGACTCTTATCAAAGCCATGACAGCGCGCGCGGCAGAGCTGAAAAATATTGAAATTTATCATTTGCATACCGAGGGCGATGCGCCGTATATTTCGCCCGAATATGCCGGAACTTTTCACACGAATGCGCTTTTTGTCGGCGCAAACGTCCGCAAAGCGATCGCGACGGGCGAAGCCGATTATATCCCGACATTTTTAAGCGAAGTTCCGCTTCTTTTCAGACGGAAAATCTTGCCGATCGATGTCGCCTTGATTCACGTTTCGCCGCCCGATCGACACGGATTTTGTTCATTGGGAACGAGCGTTGACGTTTCGCTTGCAGGCGTGCAGATGGCGGAAACCGTTATTGCACAAATAAATCCGAAGATGCCGCGCACACAGGGCGACGGTTTGATCAATATCAAACATATCGATTACGCAATTGAAATCGACGAAGAATTGCCGATTCTCGCGCCGGGCGAACTCAGCGAACAAGAGCTTGCGATCGGTCGAAATTGTGCCGAACTCGTCGAAAACGGCGCAACTTTGCAGATGGGAATCGGCGCGATTCCGAACGCGGTTCTGGTTGCGCTGACCAATCATAAAAACTTGGGCGTTCACACGGAAATGTTTTCCGACGGATTGATTCCGCTAATTGAAAACGAAGTCGTCAACGGACGTTTCAAAAAGATTCATCCGCACAAAGTCGTTTCGAGCTTCGTGATGGGAACGCGCCGTTTATATGATTTTATTGACGACAATCCCGAAGTCGTTTTGCTCGATGTCGCTTACGTCAACGATCCGGCGGTCATTCGCCGCAATCCGAAAGTGACGGCGATCAACAGCGCGATCGAAATTGATCTGACCGGACAGATTTGCGCCGATTCGATCGGAACGCGCATTTATTCGGGTGTCGGCGGACAGATGGATTTTATTCGCGGCGCGTCGATTTCCGAAGGCGGAAAACCGATCATCGCGCTTCCAGCCGTGACGGGCAGAGGCGAATCGAAGATCGTTCCTTTTTTGAAAGAAGGTGCGGGCGTGGTGACGACGCGGGCAAATATGCACTGGGTCGTGACGGAATTCGGCGCGGTCAATCTTTACGGGAAAACTTTGCGCCAACGCGCTTTAGAATTGATTTCCATCGCGCATCCAGATCACCGCGAAGAGCTTTCGCGCCAAGCTTATGAAAGATTCAAAGTGTTGATTCACACGCCGAATTTCAATTAAAGGAAAACTACGTAAATCTGTGAATCGGCGTGAAAGTTTCTTCCCGCCGATTCACAGATTTACGCAGAATAAAACTGACAAGATTAACGCAAACCTTCGAGTGTTTCGCGGACGTGATGGTAATGGCGAACAACGGCTTGCAAGTCTGAGTCTGCGCTGATGGTTCTTTCGGCGAGTTCGTGCAAAAGCCTTGCCTGATTTTCGAGCATTTCGTGGCGTTCGGCGGTTTCGTATTTTACGTCGAAACTTTGATTGGCTTTTCCCAAAATCTCGATCGAATTCAAAAGCCGTAAAATCACCGCGACATTTCCGGCGGCGTTTTGCCGGATTTGATTAAACGCGAGATCGAAATAATCTTCAAAACGCTGTTGATTAACGACCAGACGCAATTTTCCTTCACAGTAAAAAAGCGGCGGACGCGACGGGCGTTTTGCCATCGAGATCAAAATCGCCGTCAAATAATCGATGCAGGAAAGCGAAGTTGTCGTATCGTTGATCGCGGGCGAAAGTGCTTTCAGTGCAATATCGACAATTTGCCGCAGACCGAACGCGACATCGCCTTCAACCGTGCGAAAATTGCCGATGTCGTAAGCCTCGTTAAAATTATCGATCAACATTTTGTCGGTATTAAAATCGGCATCAACCGCCGAAATCTGCAAAAGCGGCAAACCTTTGATCGTAAATTCGCCCACGCGCCGCCGCATCTGCACGATCAGATCGTGTTTTTTCGCCAGCTCGAAAAGGGCATGAGTGTCGGCGTTTTGAATATATCCCGTTTCATTTGAGGGAATTTTTATCCATTTTCTTTCTTTCAGCGCGGATAAAGTTTTTGAATCGTATTGATTGTCTTCGTATTTAAAGGAATAGTTTTGTTCGATTTCACAAACGGTTTCTTGCGCGATTGCCGAAATGATGCTGGTTGCCTGAATCGTCGTGGCAACGTGATGAATGAAATAGATGAGAAATCCGATGCCTGAAAGTCCGAAGGCGACACCGAATGCAACTGCAAACGACGGAACGAAATTTCCGCCTTCGTCAGCATTGTTTTCGCGGATCGTACGCAGAACGACGATGCAGTATGCGAAAATCCCGACGAACGCACCGAGTACGACCTGATTGCCCGTATCGCGCATAAAATTGCGCAAAATACGCGGCGAAAACTGCGTCGAAGCGAGTGTTAAAGCGACGATCGTGATCGAAAAAACCGTTCCCGCGACGGTGATCATCGAACCCGCCACGACCGCCAGCATATCTCTTGCCCCAGAAGGCTGGACATCCAAAAAATGCGGCGAAAATCCGAGATTCGCCGCATAATAATCCACCGCCACAATTATCAACCCGAGCAAACCGCCGCAAAAAGCAAGCAAAGTCGGGATAAACCAAAGCGTCGCCGTCAGACGTTTCCAATAATTTTGTGTTTTCGTCATCTCAAAATATATTAAGCCACAAATGGCACGAATAGCACGAATAATTAATTATAAAAATTCGTGTTATTCGTGCCATTCGTGGCTAAAAATTCTTAAACAGTGACGGCTTCGCGGTATTCGCCCCAGACGGTTCTTAGTTTATTGGAAATCTCACCGACGGTTACGTAGTTTTCGACTGCATCGAGAATATGCGGCAAAAGATTCTGCGTTCCTTTCGCGGCTTCTTCGATCTTTGCCAGACATTCGTTTGCTTTTTGATTGTCGCGGCGTTCGCGCATTGCCCGCAGACGTTCGACTTGATTGCGTTCGATCGCTTCGTCAACTTTCAAGATCGGAATTTTCGTATCTTCTTCAATATGAAATTTGTTCACGCCGACGACGATCGCGGTTTCGTGTTCGACCGCTTTTTGATATTCGTAAGCCGCTTCCTGAATTTCGCGCTGCGGATAACCGTTTTCGATTGCCTTCAACATTCCGCCTTGTCCGTCGATCTTTTCGATGTAATCCGACGCTTTTTGTTCCAATTGATTAGTTAATTCCTCAATCGCATAACTTCCCGCCAAAGCATCGACAATATCCGCGACACCCGATTCATAAGCGACGACTTGTTGTGTCCGAAGAGCGATTCGCGCCGCCGTTTCGGTCGGTAAACTCAAAGCTTCATCCATCGAATTCGTGTGCAAACTTTGCGTTCCGCCCAAAACTGCGGCTAAAGCCTGAATCGTCGTGCGGACGACATTTACTTCCGGCTGTTGCGCCGTCAAGGTCGAGCCTGCCGTTTGCGTGTGAAATCTCAGCATCATCGATTTCGCATCTTTCGCACCGAATCTTTCCTTCATGATCTTCGCCCACAAACGACGCGCGGCGCGGAATTTGGCGACTTCTTCCAAAAGATTGTTGTGCGCATTGAAAAAGAACGAAAGGCGCGGCGCAAATTTATCGACTTCCAACCCGACCGAAATCGCCGCATCGACATACGCGATGCCGTCCGCTAATGTAAACGCGATTTCCTGCGCGGCGGTCGAACCTGCTTCGCGAATGTGATAACCCGAGATCGAGATCGTGTTCCAATTCGGCACGTCAGACGCGCAAAAATCGAAAATATCGGTGATAAGGCGCATCGAAGGTTTCGGCGGATAAATATAAGTTCCGCGCGCGATATATTCCTTCAAAATATCGTTTTGAATCGTGCCGTTCACTTTGTCGAACGAAACATTCTGCTTCCGCGCCACTGCCAAATAAAGACACAAAAGCGTCGAAGCAGTCGCGTTGATCGTCATCGAAGTCGAAACCGTATCGAGCGGAATTCCGTCCAAAAGTGTCAGCATATCTTCCAGCGAATCGACCGCCACACCGACCTTGCCGACCTCGCCCGCTGCAAGTGAATCGTCCGAATCAAGTCCGATCTGTGTCGGCAGATCAAACGCGACCGACAAACCCGTCGTGCCTTGCGAGAGCAAATATTTATAACGCCGATTGGAATCTTCGGCAGTCGCAAATCCGGCATATTGGCGCATTGTCCAAAACCTGCCGCGATACATATTCGGACGCACACCGCGCGTATATGGAAATTTTCCCGCCGCGCCGATCTCGCCGTCGTAATCTATTTTCGTATTGTTCGGATTAAAATCATTCGGCAACTCAATGCCCGAAGAAGTCTCAAATTTTTCGCGTCTTTCTGCCATAACGCCAACAGATTAGCACAATTTAGAAACGAATACATACGCACGAATTATTAGAATTTACGGAGAGTGAATTTTCGTCGTCTTACAATTTATTAAGAGCGAAGTTAAACATTTAAGAGAGAGTCGAACAAACCGAAGTTTGTTCATTTCCGTAACCGAACGCACATCATATTTTTCAAAGATTCGTTGATTAAGAAAATAGACAAACTGAAGTGTTTTTTACCACTAAAAACAGCTTCTAACGGAAATCTAACAAAAATCTAACGCAAATAAACTCACTTTATAGGTCAAAATACTACAACAGGCTAAAAGTACGAATCTGTTTGAAAACTTTTTAATAGCACGCGGATGAACGCGGATTTAGCTGATCTGCGCCGAAATATTACAGAAATGATTAAAAATATCTGTGCCAATCCGCCAAATCCGTGTTTGTCCGCGTGCTATTTCCCGGAAGGAGAATAAATAAATGACTAAACTCGGAAGATTAAATTTGTTGATAGTTTTGACTATCGTTATTTTTGCGGCGAAAGTTTTCGGCGGGACTAATCCGGCGGGACAAGTGGCGGTGGCGGCGAATGGTGATATTATCACGGCAACCGAATACAAGACGGGATTCTACGATGACATTGCCGTCCGCAAGCATCGTGCGAACGGCTTGCCCGATTCGCGTTTCGGCGCGGGCGGAAGAGTCGTAACTTCACTCGGATCGGTAAATTCCAGAGCGAGCGGCGTATTGATTCAACCCGACGGGAAAATTCTCGTTTCCGCTTTCTTGAGAGGTAATTCTTCAAAGATCGTGCTGTTTCGATACACGGGTTCGGGCGCGCTCGATACGACCTTCGGCGGCGGTGACGGCA
>DAITPE010000412.1:0-5372 GCA_036833775.1 Pyrinomonadaceae bacterium
ATTCGCTTTACGAAATCGTTCCGAAAGGAAATAAACAGATTTTGATCGAACTTGATCAATCACTTTTTCCCGAATGTGCGGGTGATGTCAAAGGCGAAGAATCCAAAAATGATGTCATAAATAATTTCGTCACGGTTGATTCGGGCGACCGCATCGACGTTTTGGTTTTATACACAACGCCCGTGAAAACTTCGCTCGGCGGCGACGCGCAGGCGCAAACCTTTGCCCAACAAGCAATTGACGCGACAAACACGGCATATATTAACAGCAAAATTCGTCAAAGAGTTCGGCTGATTGCGGCGCAGGAAACGACTATTGCCGAAGTTGGTGCACTCGGAACGGAACTTTCGACATTACGTAATGACGCAACAGTGGCTTTGCTCAGAAACCAATTCAATGCCGATCTCGTGGCGATGATCTCGAATTCTTCCGATGCTTGCGGAATCGGTTATTTGATGGGAAGCAACCAAATAATCGGAAATTCTAATAATGCTTTTACCGTCACGTCGAGAACTTGCGCAGTCGGAAATCTTTCATTCGCCCACGAACTCGGACACAATATGGGAAGCCAGCACAATCCCGAAAACGGTTCGGGACCGACCTACACTTACGGCTTCGGACATTACGTAAACGGTTCATACAGAACAGTTATGTCGTATGTTGATCCGTGTCCGAACGGTTGTGCGCGAGTTCCTTATTTTTCAAATCCCGAAGTCGTTTTTAACGGTTTTCCGACCGGAATCGACAATGCCCGCGACAATGCGCGTTCGATCAACAATACGGCTGATCCGATCGCAAATTACCGTTACAGCGGCGCAAATATCAATTTATCGAATTTCAACGGCGGTGAAACTTTGCCGCGAAACGTGGCTCGAACCTTAAATTGGTCATCGGAAGGAATCACGGGAAATGTGAGAATCGAAATCTCGCGCGACGAAACAACTTCGTGGCAAACTTTGATCGCCAACACGCCAAACGACGGCGCAGAAAATATCATCATTCAAGGCAGACCGACACGCCGCGCCAGAATCAGGGTCGTCAGCATTGATACTCCAATAAATTCAGATTCGAGCGTAAGAAATGTTATTATTCGATAAATGAAAATCCGCAAATTACAACTAAAAAATATCGGCGTTTTCGATGACGAAACCATCGAATTTCAGCCTTGCCCCGCGAAAGATAAAGCGGAGATTCACATATTTACGGGGCAAAATGGAAGCGGGAAAACCACAATTCTACAAGCATTAGTAAGTAGATTTGATTTTTATATAAAATCAAATCTTGCCGTTATCGAAAATTGTCATCCTCTTCCAAATAATTTTCATAAGCGTTTCAGAAAAGATGGAAGTATTTTGGTGATTTCAGATTTTTCTTCAAACGGAAATATCTTTGTCAAAACCAGATTGGATTGGGGAGAAAAACTACCATATCCACTTGGTTGGCAAGAAGAACAGATGCCTAGTGATTATTGGGTTTCTTCACTTTCAGAAGGTAAGCCATACGATAATGAAATGTCATTTAGGTTTATACCATTTGCACTTTCTGGATATAGACGAATTGAGTCGGAAAGAGTTGAAGCAATAAAAGAACCTAAAGATTTCAATCCTTTATCCCAAGCTCTCGAATTTGTAAAAGATTACAATCAAACCAATCAACTGACAATTAATCAATTAATTGCGAATAATATTTCTAAAAGCGCGATTGAAAAAGGAAGAAATGAACAGAAATCACGTAAGTTTGCAAATGTATTAAATTCGATTTCAATGGCAATTTCACAAATTACCGGTTGGAAAATTGAATTTGATTTGGAAACAGAACCAATTAATTTAATTACAAGGGTTAATGGTATTGATTTGGAATTTGATGTTTTGCCTGACGGTTTGCGGTCATTGATAAGTTGGATTGCGGATTTGCTCGGCAGAGTTGATTTGTTGAAATGGCAGGACGATTTGCCGATTATGGAAAAGAATTTAATCCTGTTTCTCGACGAAATCGAAGTGCATTTACATCCGGCTTGGCAGAGAAAAGTTTTGCCTGTCGTGCAGAAATTATTTAAAAACGCACAGATTTTTGTTTCGACTCATTCGCCGTTTGTCGTTAATTCGGTTGATGATGCTTGGGTTTATAAGTTGGAACTCGAAAACGGTAAAGCGAAGGTTTCTGAACCTGTAAGATCGGAAGATGGAATAAGTTATCAAACAGTTTTACGAGAAATTTTTGGTATAGAACAAGAATTTGGCGGGAAAACACAAGAAGACTTGGATAAGTTTTATAAAATTGTTAGAAATGGGAATGAATTCAATGAAAATGAATTGAAAAAGTTAGCAAAATCTCTCGCTGAACAAAGTGAAGAATTGAATGCAATAGTGCAAATAGAACTTCGCCAGTTAAGTCGAAGAAAAGGGAAAGAAATTTTGCTATGATGAAAATCAAAAGGCTTCCCGCGCCTGATTTTTTGAATGAAAAGGCAGAGAATTGGGGGATTCGTTACGAACAGAGAAGAAATCAAAACTCAAATGCACTTTTTAGTTGGACGACTCACAATGGAACGCGAATAAATCAAATTTTGTTACCGATTCTTATGGAAATGACACAATCACATTGTTCATTCTGTGATGGTTATCCAGTTGAAACTGTTAGCAGTAATTCAATAGAGCATTTCAGACCTAAAACAGTTTTTCCACGTTTAGCTTACACATGGGAAAATCTATTTTATTGTTGCTCAAAATGCCAAGAATCAAAATTGGAAAAGTTTGCAGAAACACTACTCAAACCTGATGAAATAGCATATTCATTCGAATATTTTTTCCAATACGATACTTTGACTGGAGATATTATTCCAAATCCTGACCGAGATGAAAATGAATTACTAAGCGCAAATAAAACGATTGAACTTTATGGTCTAAATTTTCACGGCAGACCTCAGGCTAGAAAACGAACAATAAGGCAATACCTTGATTCTAATAATCCGATTCTTGATGAATTCCCTTATCGATTTGTTCTAGTGTTAATTAATTAATCTCAATATTTCCTTCAATCACAACCGATTTTTCGTTTTCGTTAATAAAAACGATGACGTATTTTTCTTTGACCAGAGTTTGTTCGATCTCGATGGTTTTGTCGCCTTCAAAACTGAACATTTTGTAGGTTTCATCTGGAAAATGTTCGTCGAAAGCCTCTTGTGTGAAGACGTAGCCGATGAGCTTTTCGCCGTTTGAAACTTCGATTTTTCCGACAATTTTAGCGGTTTCGGATTCGACCGTGAATGGATAAGCGGTGTGTGAATTCGGCTCGATTTCCAAACGGTCAATTTTTATTGCGGCTGGCTTCGGCATTGGTTGAAGATTTGAATTTTCGGAATTCGGTTCGGTGTTTGTGCTATTTGAGTTTGAATTTGTGTTGGTTGATGAATTTTCGGGCTTATTGATAGGTTTCTTGGTCGGGGAAGTGTTGATATTGCTGGGTTTATTCATGTTTTTTACAACTTGCGGCGAATCTTTTTTCAGAAATAAATAGCCGAGAAAAAGAGAAATCGGCAATGCGAAAAGCGCAATTATTAAGGCAATCCATTTTAGATTTGAAGATTTTTTGGCTGTTTCAATTCATTGGTGATTTTGGTTTCCGTGGAAGAATTATTCCAAGTTTCATTCAAGCGCACACCGCAATTCGTGCAAAATATCAGGTCGTTATCTACATTTGTTCCGCAATTTCCGCAAATCATAAACTTCTTTCAAATGTTAAGTTAGTAAATTTCAAGCGTCAAACCGTAAACTTTATTTGAATCTTTGGCGAGCTGAAAATTGTTGTGTTATTTTAAAAACTAAAGAAGGAAAACTTTTCCGAACATAAAAAATATCTATATTGCCCTAAATGAAAATCGCAAAAAAAACACGGCTTCTGGAACTGACGGACGAATATTTACGCTTAGAACACAAGTTAAAATTAGGCGGCGGTGCGGAAAAAATCGAGAAAATCCATAAACAAGGAAAGCTCACCGCCAGAGAACGCATCGATCTGTTATTTGACGAGGATTCTTTTCAACAAGAGATCGGTTTACTGATTGCTTACGACGAATATAAAGGTCAGGCTCCGGCGGCGGCAGTTGTCACTTCGATCGGGAAAATTCACGGGCGCGAATGTGTCGTGGTCGCCAATGACGCGACGATCAAAGCCGGTGCGTGGTATCCCGAAACGATCAAAAAAATTCTTCGCGCACAGGAAATTGCAATGCGAAATCGCGTTCCGATCATTTATCTGGTTGATTCGGCGGGCGTGAATTTGCCGTATCAAGGCGGCGTTTTCCCCGGACAATACGGCGCGGCGCGTATTTTTTATTACAACAGTTTAATGCGCAGATATTTGAAAGTTCCGCAAATTGCCGCCGTGATGGGAATGTGCGTCGCGGGCGGCGCGTATTTGCCCGCGCTTTCGGACGTGATCTTGATGGTCGAAGGAACTTCGTTTATGGGACTCGGCGGCGCAAATTTAGTGAAAGGTGCGACCGGGCAAACTATTGATAATGAAACGCTTGGCGGCGCATTGACGCATAATTCGATTTCCGGCGTGGCGCATTACCGCACAAAGGACGAAAAAGAGTGTCTTGAAAAAATCCGTCAACTTGTTTCCGAACTTCCGCAAAAAGAACCGACGCGAGTTTCGATTTTTGAACCGAAAGTTGCGAAAAATAAAGCCGAAAAAATTTACGATTTTCTGCCCGAAGATCATCGTGCGCCGTATGACGTTTACGAAATTTTGAACTGCATCGTCGATGAAGGAAAAATTGACGAATTTCAAGCTGATTATGCGAAGGAAATGATCTGCGGAACAGCACGAATTAACGGGATTTTGGTCGGAATCATCGCAAATTCGCGCGGAATGGTGAAAGGGAAACCGGGAAAACCGCCAAAATTCGGCGGCATCGTTTACACCGAATCTGCCGAAAAAACGGCGTATTTCATCGAAAATTGCAATCGACATTCAACGCCGATCTTGTTTATTCAAGACGTTTCTGGATTTATGGTCGGCGCGGATGCCGAACATTCGGGAATTATTCGCGCCGGAGCGCATTTTGTCGAAGCGATGGCGACGGCGATCGTTCCGAAATTGGTTTTGACGATCAATCACGCTTCCGGCGCAGGTTATTATGCGATGAGCGGTCAAGGTTTCGATCCCGACTTCATTTTTTCGCTGCCGACGGGCAGAATGGGCGTAATGGAAGGCGATTCGGCGGTTGCGGCGATCTTCGGGACGCAGCTTGAAAAATTGAAAAAAGAAGGCAAAGAACCCGACGAAGCGTTAAAAGTCGAAATGGAAAAAGTCCGCCAAACGTATGAAAAAGAATTGGACGCAAAACACGCCGCCGCGCGCGGTTT
>DAITPE010000413.1:0-5366 GCA_036833775.1 Pyrinomonadaceae bacterium
CACGAATCACGGCTTTCATATCGCCGCGAACGCCCGCGCCGTTGTTGTTAAATGCCGCCGCAACCCGCGAAACGTAAGCGGGCGAAGGATCGCTTGTAACTAAATGCTGAATCAAAATCTTGCCGATATACGGCGCGACGTTCGGATGATAAAAGATATTGTCGAGCGTTTTATTGAGCGAATCGTTGGCATAGATGCGTCGATTCGCGTCGTTCGTGCAGTTCGTGCAGGCGGGAATCGTCTGATTCGGTGCGCCAACGTAATCAAAAAGCGTTTTCGCCGTTTGATCGTGATCGTTCGGAAACGTCAGATACATCGGGTCGATAAAATTCGGCGCGTCCAGAGCGCGGTTCGGACAAACCGCCGTCGTTTCACAGCGCGACCAGCCCGTAAAGACTTTTGTGAATTGATTGATCTTGTCCTGATCGTAAGTCGGGATGCGGTTGCCTTGTCCGTCTAATTGAAAAGTTCCGTCTTGATTCAGTTTATAAAGCCCGATCGTGAAAAGCTGTAAAAGCTCGCGCGGATAGTTTTCGTTCGGGTTCGCTTTCGTCGAACGAATCATATCCAAATATTCGCCCATCGCGGGGCTGAGCGTCATTTCCGCCATCAGATCGCGGTAATTTCCGAACGCATTGCGGTCTAAAATCTCGTAATATTCCTGCATCCAACGCTGTTCGTAAACCGTGTTTTGCGAAACGACCCAGATTTGATGCAACGCCCACGAAACGCGCCGACGAAGCTGATCGTCGCCGTAAAGTGCTTCCTGAACCATCCATTTTTGGTTGTTATACGCCCAATAATGGTCGCGGTGACAAAGATTTACTTCGGGACTCGTGCCGTAAACGCCGCAGCCGATAGTGGCATCGGTGTTTTTCAAAGGGAAATTCGGATACGGGATCGTCGGATAAGGTTTGGCAAATTGTTCTTCGAGCCAGCGGCGCAAACCGATTCTTCTCAAACGCGCGTCGAGTTCGTCGCTCGTGCCGAACGCGGCTTGCTGCATAAAACGACGACGTTCACCGATCGGCGAAGTCACGGCGTTGCTGACATTCAAACGCGCAACGGGCGCAGGCGACGGCGCAAGATTTTCCGCGTCGGGAAATTTTACGACCGTCTTTCCGAGCGCGAACTGTGCGCGGTTGCTGATGTTTCCGCGCCAAGCGACTTGAATCAGCAAACCGCTGTCGGCAAGCGGCTGACCGTTATAATTGCTTTCGTCGAAAACGCGGATTGTCAGCGCGTAAACCCAATCCTGCTTTTTGAGTTGCTGAATATCTTCGACCGTCAAACGAAATCTTTTGCCGCGCGCGTCTTCCGCAAAAACCTTAAAAGCGTTCGCGCCTTCATTTTCGATCAGCGAAACATTTGTCACGAAAACGACGACGCGCGAACCCGTCTTGAAATAATCGATGCTTTTTTCGGGCAGATTACCGCGCCAAGTTTCGGGATTCGCGGTCAAAACTTTTGCCGAATTCGCTTCGGTAATTAAAACCGGATCGGACGAATCGAAATTTTCGTCTTGCGCCTGAACCGCACCGAAACACAGCAGAAAAACTGCCAAAATACTCAAACATTTCGTCCGCCATCGGTCGGAAAACGGGTAAACTTTCAGCTTATTCATATTTAATTTTTCTCGGCGAATTGAATTTTAATCGGTCGAACGAACGCCCTCGAATAAACGAATATCCAAACGCATTCAAAAACAGGGAAGCCCGAGCTGTTTTGCTCTATAAAAATATTAAATGATTGAACGCATTTTGTAAACGGGTTTTTGAAACGCCGTAAATTAAGAAATATAAAGAGAAAGAAGAATAAATAAAATTAAATAGCCGGACGGTGCAAGACCGGTTTTCGATAAAAAAGACGGCTGAAGCTCAACCGTCTTTAATTCCAAACTCAATAACTAACCATTTATCGTCGTTTTGCTCCGCTTGCCTTTTTTGTCTGGGTTTATAAATTAGTATTTTTCATTGACAACTACAACACATCTGTTGTAAAACAAAATTGTTGTGTATGAGTGGTTATATAGAGGATAAAACTATGAAAGATAAAAGAAAAGGTGTGACAAATAGAGTTGGTTCACCAGTGAGGGGGAAAGATTTTTTTGGAAGACAGCGGTTTGTTGATTTAGTTTGGCAGAAAATAATGCACGGAAATGTGTTGTTAGCTGCTCCGAGGCGATTTGGTAAAACGAGCGTAATGTATTGTTTAATTGATGAACCCCGATATGAAAGTAAAGTTATTCATGCTGATTTAGAATCGGTTACAGAGCCATCAGAAATGATAGTGCAGCTCTTAGAAGGACTTGCGAAAGAAGAAAGTTTTGAAAATTCAGTTGGAAAGTTAGGCTTTTTAAAGCAGGGTTGGGATTTTTTTAGAAAAAACTTTGAAGAAATTGATTTGTATGTAGCGAAAGTAAAGTTACGCGATGCAATCCGTGAAGATTGGCAGATAAAGGGTAAAGAAATATTTAACAAGGTCGCCGAAAGTGAGTCGGTTGTGATTTTCATTTTAGACGAATTTCCAATGATGCTTGATTCGATGTTGAAAAACGGTCGAAAGGAAGAGGCGAAAACTTTACTCAAATGGTTTCGTTCATTACGTCTTTCGCCTGATTTGCAAGACAAAGTTCGTTTTGTAATTGCAGGTTCGATCGGAATTGATCACGTTTTGAATCAACTCGGAGAAATTGCCAGTATTAATGATTTTGAAAAATTGAAACTCGAACCATTTTCGGCAAAAACGGCGAATGATTTCTTGGACGAGTTATGCACGACGCACTCATTGCCGCTAATTGATGAAGTTAAATCAAAACTGTTTGAATCAGTTGGAAAACCGATCCCATACTTCATACAGATTATGTTCTCGGAGATTCATAAAACATATTTTCAAGAGGAAGAAGAAATCACTGTCGAAATGGTTGAAAAAATTTACCGTGATAAAGTTTTAGGTGTCGATTGCAAGACATATTTCGAGCATTATTACGGGCGTTTGCGTCAGTATTATGATCCCGAACTTGAAAAAGCGGCACGTAAAATCTTACGTGAAATTGCCGTTTCGGGCGAACTGAAAAAATCTACGTGTTATCAGCTTTTCACAAAAATACTCGGTAAAAAGGGTGATTTGGAAATGTTCGGTGCATTGATGACCGAATTGGAAAATGATTTTTACGTTTCATACAAACACGAGAACGATTCATACGAATTCGGCTCGAAACTGCTTAGAGATTGGTGGCTCAGACACTACGGAATGACGATAAATTGAGGTGAAAATGAATAACGACAGTTTATACAATCCCGATTCGATGTCGAAAGAAGACATCAAGGCATTATTCGTAGCGCGTCAGCCGCTTCTTAACGAACTCGTTTCAACGATTAAAAGTCAGTCGCAAGGCGCAGGCGTTCAGCATTTGATAATCATTGCGCCGCGCGGAATGGGCAAAACGACGATGTTGTTGATGGTTCAATTTGCCGTCGAAGACAACGACGATTTGGCAAAAGATTGGCAAGCCGTTCGTTTTCCCGAAGAGAATTACGACATCACGGAACTTGCAGACTTTTGGCTGAAAGTTTTGCGGTATCTCGATGACGAAAAGCTCGATCGAAAGATCGAAGAAATCGAAGCGCGTTTTACAAAGAGCGAAGAACTGCGCGAAGCGGCTTGGGCTTTGGTAAAAGATTGGAGTAAAGAAAATAAAAAGCGCATTCTTTTGCTGATAGACAATTTCGATATGATTCTCGATCAGATCGGAAGCGAAACCGAACAGGCAAGACTTCGTGATATTTTGATGAACGATGGAACGGCGATGCTGATCGGATGTGCGCCGAGTTATTTTCATCAGATACAGGATTACGAACAGCCGCTTTACAATTTCTTTAAAATCTACAATCTGAACGATCTCAAATTTCCTGACATCGAAGAACTTCTGCGTAAACGCGCCGAACTCGACGAGATTCCGAATATCGAAGAACTTCTGCGTAAAAACAAAACGCGCATCAAGGCTCTCGAAACTTTTACGGGCGGAAATCCGCGCCTTGTTTTGATGCTTTACCGCATCATTACGAGTTCGGATATGACCGAAGTGCGGATCGGACTCGAAAAATTGCTCGATGCCGTCACGCCTTATTACAAAGACAAAACCGAACGACTGCCGCCGCAGCAAAGAAAGATCATCAACGAGATCGCGCAATACGGACTTGAAAAAAACGAAGGAATCTCGCCGACCGAGATCGCCAAAAGAATCCGTATGACACCGAATCAAGTGAGTATGCAACTCAAAAGACTATCCGACAACGGCTATGTCCGCTCGCTCAACATTCGCGGACGAAGTTCTTTTTACGTCATCTCCGAACCGCTCTATGCCATCTGGGCACAAATGCGCTTCGGACGCAACGCCCGCGAAAAAAGAAAATGGTTAGTGCAGATTCTAAAGGCAATCTACGATTTGCAGGAAATTCAAAAGGAAATCGAAAAACTGGATGAAAGAGTGAAGAAATTCAGAATTGACGGGCGAAATACTAAAGTTCTTGGGACATTGGAATATATTTTGTGCTTGATGGAAACAAATTCTAACTTAATGGATAAGTATTTTCCTTTAGCAATTGAAGGATATTTAGAATTAGATGAAATATCTTCCTTAAAAACAGAAGTGAATATTGAAAGATTATCCGAGGTACCAAAAGAAACTTTAAAAAAGTTGAATTCTCATGGAGTTATTAATGAAACGCAATATTTAGAGGTAGCAACTCGAAGATTAGATAAATCCTTAAATATTCTTCAAAATACATTTAAGGGTAAAGATCCTTTGGAGTTACTAAAAGCAATAGACAAAATAAAACAGCCAATTTTAGACGAGTTAAATAAAACTGAAGATAAATTCACTTATACAATAATTTTTACGATTATTTGTGTATTTAAGATTAATTGGCTCTTAGAAACAGAAAAAAAGGATTTAGCTATTGATGAACTGAATACATCAATTAATGTATTAATAAACGCAAAAAGTTCAATAAATTTTACGGATTTATTATTCAATTTATATTTGATTAAAATTGACATTCTACTTTCTCAATCAATTTTAGATGAAGCAAAAATAGTATTTAAAGAGAGTCTAAATTATTTAAAGAATGAAGAAAATTGGATTGAAATAGCTCTTAAAACAATGTCACAATTTTTGGCGACGGCTACACCGACAAATCTCAATAACGAAGTTTTAGTAAATATGATTAAAATCGAGGGTTATGAGAAGGAATTTTTTCCATTAATTCGAGCTATAGATTATATAGAAACCGGAGATAAAGAATTAATTGAAAAACTTTCTCCAGAGGTTAGAGTGGTGGTAGATGAAACTATAAAAACATTGA
>DAITPE010000414.1:0-5360 GCA_036833775.1 Pyrinomonadaceae bacterium
TTTTGCCGTCTTTATCCTTGAGATACATAATCCCGTGTGCAACGCCTTTTTCGCCGATGACCTTTAAATAATCTGCAAAACCTTCACGCGTTTCGGGAATCAAAATGTCGATAATATTTAATTTTTCAAGTTTGTCGCGGTCTAAACCGAGCGAATCTTCGACCTTTTTATTGACCGACAAAACATTTCCCTTGAGATCGTGCGTGCAGATCAATTGCTGTGAATTTTCAACGATGTCGCGGTAGTTATCTTCACTTTCGCGCAAAGCATTTTCCGTTCGGATGCGTTCGCTGACATCGCGGATAAACCAAACGCGACCGTAGTATTTCTCCGCCGCATCTTTGACCGGTGCGGAATAACTTTCAAAAAAACGTCCGTCCTGCAGCTTGATGATATGATTTTTGAATTTACCCGGATTATGATAAAGCAGTTTTACCTCTTCAAAGAACTTATCGCGGCATTTCAGTTTCTCGCTGATCTTAGCGATCACTTCGCGCGCCATTATTCCTTTGACTTCGCCTTCTTCGAGTCCCCACATTTCGAGAAAGCGGCGATTGTGCGAAAGAACCATTCCCGCATCGTCAACTGCTAAAATTCCGTCCATCGCGGCTTCCGTCTGCGATTCGAGCAAGGTTTTCTGTAAATGCAGATTTGCCTCGAAATCCTTTTGTTCGGTAACATCGCGCGCCGTCGCAATGATCGCAACCGGATGATCTTCGGTGTCGGTCAAAACGGCTCTGTTTTCGCGGATCCAACGCACACCTTTGTGTTTCGTGTTCATACGGTATTCGATACTGTGCTCACGAATACCTTTTGAAATATTTTCGATCGCCTGATTGTATGAGCTTCTGACGACATCCAAATCTTCGGGCAAAACGAGCGAATGCGTAAAAGCAAAGCCGCCTTTAAAGTAATCTTCCTGCGAATATCCGGTCACTAATTTCGCGGCACGGCTGACATAATCAAACTTGCGTTTGACGAGATTGATCTGATAAATAATGTCGGTCGAATTATCTAAAACCATTCGAAACTTTTCCTCGCTGTCGCGCAAAGCGATTTCGGACTTTCTTCTTTCCGTGACATCACGCGAATTGATGACGGCAATAAAACCTTTGGTCGGGTGATTGATAACCTTACCGATTGATTCGAGAACGTGCCAATTATCCTCGCTGTCACGAAAACGATATTCGAGCGGCTCTGAAGACTGACCGTATTTTTCGGCACATTCATAAAAAAACTTGGTCGTTCTTTCACGATCTTCGGGATGAATGAAATCGAAAGCATTTTTTCCGATAATATTTTTCGGAAGATGTCCGAGCGTTTGTTCGACCGATGCACTCTCATAAAGAATCGTGCCGTCAAAGCTTAAAATGCTGATAATGTCGGAAACGTGGTCAACGAGCGAACGAAAATATTCTTCGCTGACATTCAGCAAAGAATGGGTTTGTCTGCGTTCGATCAGTTTTGCGGAACGCGCAAGTATCTGAACTTCGTCGCCGGGATTTTCGATAAAATCATCTGCGCCCGCTTCAAGCACGTCAAAAATGCTTTCGCCGTCGTTTTCGGTTCCCAAGACTAAAACAGGAATGTCGGCGAGACCTTCGTTTTGCCGGATCGAGCTTAAATCCGTGTTTTCCGAAGAAAGAAATTGTTCTAAGTTTGTGATTATTATATCGAAATCTGCGACGGGTGTGTTTACAGCGGACTTTGAAAATTCGACAGCCGTCATAACTCCGTAATCTTCGGATACAAACAAATCACGGATTCTTTTTGTATAAGAAGAATCGTCCAACGCCAATAAAACAAGCGGTGTTTTGCGGAAATGCATATTCTTTTGTGGAAGATTTGATTAAAAAATCGGCTACTTACTTGCTGCTAAGCCTATTATAGTCTTATTCAAAATAAAGTCTATATAATATTTAAGTTTTACTAAACGATTAATCATAAATTATTCCATACTTTTTATTTTTTCTGTTTTTTGTTTTTATCGATGTCTTTTTTATCGCTTTTCCCACACTGTTGAAATGTAACAAGGTCGGACCGGATATCCGAACCTAGCCGAATTAAAGCAAAAAATAAAGATTCCCCGTGTTGTAAGCTGAAATCTGCGTAGAGGAAGTTTATCGAGTGTTGTGACCTGTTTGTTACGTAAATTAAACCGATTTTCAAAAACAGGAGAAACAAAATGTCTTTTTTCAACACAACTTCCGGCAAACTGAACAGCATCTGCGCGGAATCTTTATTTTTTGCAACTAAAACAGGCGCGGCAATTTTTTCAGCCGCTTTACTCGTCTTGATTATGTTCGTCGGCGCAAACGCGCAAACGGCGAATATCTACGGTTCACTCGGCAATTTCGACGTTATCAATCACACCGGACATCACAGTCACGGTTTCGAGATCGAACTCGAAGGACTTCAGCCGCAAGATGTTTATTATTCATTTTCGGCACAGCGTTACGGCGCGGCGCACGTTACCGCAACTGCGACCGGAACGCTCGTGCGCTGGGAAAGCCCGTATCAAAACGGCGCGTTTACCGAAACGACACTGCCGCACGAACCGAACACACCTTTTGCCGGTTCGTGTTATCAATGGGGCGCAAATTATAATCAAAGCGCGTGCGAACACTTCGGCGTTTCGCTGACCGCAACACCGACGCACACACAATATCGTTGGCTGATCGAAGATGCGGCAAATCCGGGAACGCTTATCGGCGTTAATCCGCCGCTCGCGATCGTTTCGCCCGTTTACACGATCATTCCGCCCGTGCAGGAAGGCGAAGCACCTGAACTCGAAGTCGAGATCGAAGCACCGGAAGCCCCCGAAGCACCCGAACTTTACGGCGATGCGCAATGGGTAAAAGTTCTGAAAAATCAGTTGAATCGCGAAGTTAATCTGGATGAACTCGTTTCCGATAATTCGATCATCGAAAACGCGCAAGTCGAAGTCGAATGGGAAATTATTCAAGCCGAACCCGCGAGCAACAGCAACGGCAACCGCCGCCGCCGTCAGCATCGCGGAACGCTCAATTTCGACACGCGTTCGGTCGTCCGCCGCTTTGAAACTTATGCTTACACGGGCGCATACGATCCGGTCACGCACGAAGCTTTGTGTGCAGATTTGACCTGCACCGCACCGGGCGAAGGCGAATTGGGCGAATTTATCAGTGCGCAAATGGCAGCGGCAAACTTGAGCGTCAATTCGGTTTCGATCGCCAAAAACGGAAGCGGAACGGTTTCTTCGGCGGACAGATTGATCAGTTGCGGCAACAAATGTGCGGCTTCATACGACAACGGTGCGGCTGTCACATTGACCGCAACGGCGGCAAAAGATTGGCTTTTCACGGGGTGGAACGGTGCTTGTGCAGGTAACTTCTTAACCTGTGTTCTCAATCCGACCGATGCTTTGAATGTCACGGCGAACTTCGTTCAAACATTTACGATCTCGACGAAAACTTCAGGCGGAAAAGGCGCGGTAAATTCTCCTGCCGGGATCAATTGCGGCAAGACTTGTTCGGCAAAAGTTGCACGCGGAACGAATGTTTCCTTGACCGCAACGCCCGAAGCGGGTTTCCGTTTCGTAAACTGGAGCGGCGGCTGCACGGGAACGGCGGCAACTTGCAGCGTGACGGTCAATAATATCACTTCGGTTCAGGCGAATTTTGCTAAGAATTAATCTTTCATAAATTCAAAGAAAGGCGTTGAATTTAATTCAACGCCTTTCTTTTTTACTTTTATTTTTTCCGTAAAGGTAGAATTTCAAAAGTTTTATTGTAATTAGCCCGCATTTTTGGTTAAATTCTTATTGTATTTATTTTAATTAGATTTACGAACAAAGGGATTTTATGAAGCTTGCTCTCGAAAGATTGGTTTCGACTGTTGTTATTTTAGCGGTCGGGCTGCTCTTAATACTCGGAATTTTTGCTTATCAAAGCGTTGACGCAACCAATCGGGCGATCGGTTGGGAAATGCATACTCAGGAAGTTTTACAAAATCTCAATTCATCGCTGCTCAATTTGGTTGACGCTGAAACCGGTGTGCGTGGCTACATTATTACCGGAAACGCTTCTTTTCTCGAACCTTATCAAAAAGCCGAACGCGAAGGCACACAAAACATTGCTCAGCTCCGCCAGCTCGTGAAAGACAATTCGGATCAGATCGAACGCGTAAATAATATCGAGAATTTATTCAACGAAAAACTGCAAATTTCCAAACAGCAAGTCGAAATACGGCGGACGCAAGGCGAAAAAGCGACGTTGGATTTTGTTTCCAACGAGCAAGGCAAAGTCGTGATGGATAAAGCGCGGGCGGCGGTCGAAGAAATGAAATCGGTCGAAACTTCGCTTTTGCGCGAGCGTGAAAACGAATTAAAAAATAATTTTTCACGCGCTTCGTTATTCGTATTTATCGGTATCATTGCGGGAATCGTGCTTTTAACGCTTGCAAATATTTTGATTTACCGCGAAAACCGCAAACGCACACTTGCCGAAACCGAGCTGAAAAATGTGAACCGCGACCTCGAAAGACGTGTCGAAGAACGCACGAAAGAAATCGTTAAAACCAACGAAGCTCTCAGCCGCAGCGAAGTTTTCAATCGCGCCACGCTCGATTCGCTTTCGGCGCATATCGCCGTCATCGACCGTGCCGGAAAGATCATTGCCGTCAATAATGCTTGGCGAAGATTCGGCAACGAAAACAAAAAAGAAAGCGGCAATTTTACAGACAATGTCGGCACAAATTATCTCGATGTCTGCCGTCGTTCGGGCAAAAACGAACCTTCGACACAGATAATTTCAGAAAAACTCAAACTGATTCTGGACGGCGAATTAAATGAATATTCGGTCGAATATCCGTGTCATTCGGAAACCGAGAATCGTTGGTTCTTGCTAAATATCACGGCACTTAAAACCGACGAAGGCGGCGCGGTGATCTCGCATACGAATATTACGGATCGCGTTTTGGCGGAAGAAAATCTGCGTCACAGCGAAGAATTTAACCGCAGTATTTTTGAAAGCAGTCCCGATTGCGTCAAAATTCTCGATCTCGAAGGCAATCTGCTCTCGATGAACAAAAACGGTATGTGCGTTATGGAAATCGATGATTTTGCACCGTTTGCGGGAAAAGATTGGAAAGATTTTTGGAAAGAAGAAGATAAACCGATCGTTTATGAAACGGTTTCTTCGGCACGCGAAGGCAAAGCCGGAAATTTTACCGCTTTCTGCAATACGGCAAAAGGAACGCCGCGATGGTGGGAAGTTTCCGTTGCGCCGGTTTATGACGGCGAAGGCAAAGTCGTTCGTTTAATTTCCGTTTCGCGCGATATTTCCGAACGCCGCGAAGCCGAAACGGTCCGCGAAAAACTG